>CAKUTL010000050.1 GCA_934692295.1 uncultured Candidatus Melainabacteria bacterium | reverse complement strand
TGAGGAGCTGTTGTAGCAATCGTTCTGAATGCAGCAGCGTAAGAGCCCTTATCTTTATAGAAGTTCACACGGAAACGCCCGATGCCCTCAACACCGTAAGAAAAATCGAGTTCCCATTCTTGTTCTAATTTACGTCTTTGTTCATTTGACATCATAGGGAATAACAAAGATTCAACACCTTCTGATGTCAATGGTTCATAATCTAATCGAACTAACTTACCATCTAAACGAATAACCGGAGGTAATCCATTTGAAATATGCAAGTCGGATCCCTTCTTATCCATAAGTTCTTTTAATAAATCTTCAATAATCATAATTAATACCTACCATTTTATTCTGTATAATTCATCATTGCATCATTTTCTTTTGCAGCTAATTCAATCATCAAATAAGTCATATAAGCTCCTAATGCAACAGCTTTAGGGTCTAAATCAGTCTTATTTGCAGCTTCAATTATTGCAGTATTAATTTCAGGATTTTCATCTTTGATATAATGAATCATCCTTTTTCTCCACGCAGGCATATCCTCAAAGATTTCACTAAACGCAGTATTTGCAACATCTTCCGAAATTACAGGTAACATTTAAACCTACCCTCTTCTTCATAATATACAACAGAAACATTATACACTAAATTCGGGTTCAAGTCCATATTTCAATAAAAATCATATGTTTGAAGTATAATTTACATATGAATTTGGAGAAACTGAAACTTACAAATTATAGAAATTGCGAAGAATTAGAATTAAACTTTGATAAAAATAAAATTCTAATTATTGGGAAAAATGCTCAAGGAAAAACTAATATTCTTGAAAGTATTTATTTCCTCTCATGCCTGAAAACCCCTCGCACCTCCAATACAACTGAACTTATAAATTTCAATAAAAATTATTTCAAAATTGAAGCAGATATAATTAAATCAAACACAAACGTTGATTTATCTTATTTTTACACCGCAGATAAAAAAAGAGAATTGAAAATCAATGGAACAAAATCTACAATAAAAGATTTCAAAACGGTACTAAAGACAGTACTATTCTCAACTACAGATTTACTACTTTTGAGGGGAACTCCGCAAGATAGAAGAGATTGGCTTGATAGAGCAATTTCTCAAATTTACCCGGCTTATGATGATAGATTATCAAAATACGACAAAATTAGGATTCAAAAAAATAACTTTCTAAAGGAATGTGCCAAAACAGGACAAACTAACGATGCCCTTCTGGATGTTTATAACGAGCAGCTTTCTATTACCGGAAGTAATATAATTTATATCCGAAAGAAATTTCTAAAAGAAATTGAGAAAATTGCACAAGACAAACATAGAACAATCAGCGAAACTGAAAACTTATCCATAAAATATGATTCTAACTTCTTAGGGATAAATAATGAAACAGAAAATATTGAACAAATTCAACTAGCTTTTAAAAACTCTTTAGAAGCGCGGAAAATAGAAGAACAAAGGCGATGTCAGGCTTGTGTTGGACCTCACAGAGATGATATAGTTTTTTATATAAATAACCAAGAAGCTACAAAATACGCCTCTCAAGGACAACAAAGAACAATAGTTTTGGCTCTAAAACTATCTGAACTTGATATAATTACAGATAAAACGGGAGATGAACCGGTTTTACTTCTAGATGATGTCCTAGCAGAACTTGATGACCTAAGACAAAATTACCTTTTGAAATCTATAAACGCAAATACTCAAACAGTTATCACTTCTGTCGATACAATTTTATTTGAAGAAGAATTTTTAAAAGACGTCGAGATATACAAAATTGAAAGAGGGCATTTAATTTAAAAACTATAAAATCAATTCAAGAACACCATGTCCAAGAACTTTAAAATTAGAATCTCTTGAAAGAACCATTTCTTTTTCTGGTGTATGTGTTAAATCCCAGAATGGAGTACCTTTTGGTAATCTTATTTCATACGTAAAATTATCTGCACCGTTTGAAATAATGCCCTCCATAGATGCACCTTTTTCAGTGGATGTTGAAATGTAAGCATTATCATGAAGAATACCACCTTTTACTGTATCCATCCACGATTTTGGAGCATCACGAAAAACAACCATCGGCTCAGTTGTTTTAGAGTTGAATTTTGAATCTAATATCGGAATACTTTCTAAAATTATACGATTAATTTCCTTTTTCTCTTCATTTTGACGCTGAAGTATTGGTTTTAAAACCTCTGGGACATCATCTGTTATTATTAGGATATTATCAAACTTTCCACTTCGTAAAAATTTATTCACTTCTTTCCCACTTTCTAAATAATACCCAAGAGGATTACTCTTCAAGAAAATATATTCTGAAGAATTAACGGGAATATCCTTTGAAATGTATGATTCTAAAGATTTTAATAGAGAGGTTGAAACCTTTTCTACTGGGCGGTTCAACCCAGCAAATGAAACCATACCAGAATACTTTAAATAATCCATAAATAGATTTTTACAGTCTGGTTTTATCGATTTTTCATCAAAAGAAGAACTATTTACTTTTTTAGAATAGTTATACTGATTATTATATCGAATATTATTAATTGCTAAATTACTAAGCATATACCACCACTCGCTGACGTTGTGTTGCCTTTCTTGCATGATAAGCTTTTGTTTCAGTAATCAAATTTTCTAAAGATTTTACAGTAGAATCAGAAAGCTCACCAGATTCAATAAGCTTCTTAATTTTTGAAATTTCACTCATAGAAAGAGGAACTCTAAAACCACCATTATCTAAATTATCTAAAACTTCTAAAAGTTGAGCTTTTTCATTATATTGAGCCCTATATTTTCTAATACGCATATAAGATTCATACCCATCTGGGTCATATACTTTTAGGCTTAGTTCATAATAATGATCAAAAGCTCCACCTTTAACCCCACATAATCGAGGTGAAACATTACACATTTTACACAAACGTAAATAATCTTTATACCATGGAGCTAACAATTTTCCCATAGGGGCATCTGGAGAATCTGGCTTTTTAGGGCGACTAGATTTGTCAATTATTTCAGATGAAATAATATTGCCTTTTTTATCTTTGATAACAATATGGCGTAAATCAGGATTTTCTGTTGTAATTTGAGTTAAACCATTTTCTTTATGTTCAACAGTAATAGTTGTAGATGTTGTAGGAATATCAACTTCCCTTGAAACAAGTCTATACTTACCTTTTTCATCTATTTCATAATGTTTCATTGTAGTATTACCTGATTTGTTATCATGAATAAAGGTAGTTTTTCCAACTCCATCTTTATAAGAAGTTCTTACTATTCTATCTTTTTCATAACGAATTTCAGAAGAAAGTTTTCCAGTTGCATCAATATATTCTCGTTCAATATTACCATTTGCTGTTGGATAAATCTTCACAGTTCCATCATGAAAGCCATTATAAGAAGGAACAGTTTTTATAGATTTAGCTTTTCGTTCTTTTTTAGCTAGTCTTTGAGCTTTGTTTCTTTCAACTTTTAAACGATGATACTCTTCTGGATTTTCTTCTTTTAATTTTAGCATTGCATCTCTTTTAGCTTGCTTTGCTTCTTCTATTTTTTTCAATTCAAGAGCCTTTTCATCTGCTTCTTTTGCCATTTGAGTATAATATTCATTCATATCAGCTCTAACATCATCAGGCATTGTTTTAGTTCTGTTATCGATTTTATTTCCAAGTTGAGCATCTGGCTCTTTTGGATTTGAAAGTTTTTGTCTTATTGAATCTTTTAATTTAAGATTTTCTGCTTGTAATTTTTCTGCTTTAATTCCTTCTTCTTTAAAATACTTATTCAATTTTGCTAAATCAGAATTTTGTTCTGATGTCGCAATCAAAATATTACTATCGATTGTTTCGGGAGAAACTTTTGTTTCTTGACCAAAAGCTTTTCTCACATTATCAAGAGCATCTTTAGCTTCTTTTGATAAAGCATTTACGGGCTCTGAAGTATTATCAGCAGGAGGAGTTGTAAGTATTGTTGGCTTTATAGGCTCTGTATGAGTAGGAACAGATTTTCCTTTTCTTAAAGCTAAAGCTGCAATTCCTACAACAGCAAGAGCATATAGGGCATACACAACCTTTTTGGAAGAATTTGACTCTTCTTTTAAATTTTCTCTACCAAAATCTTGTGAATCTTCTTTTTTACTTGAATCTTTAGAAGTAAATCTAACATCATACAAATTTAAACCTGATAACTTCATTTTTAATCCTTACAATTTTTACCTACTACACATATAAAATCCATAACAATTAAATTATTGCTATCAGGAATAAATTTGTTAAATAATATTAAGTTCTATTCTTTAATAAATTTTGTAATGATTGCAGCGACTAACAAACATAATGCACCAATAAAGAAAGAATATTCATAATGATTATTGTACATTTCGTTTGTATAAAGAACAGATTTATTGATAATCCAAGCAACCAAAGTACATACAAAAACTTGAGGACCAGCAATAAAGATATTAAATATACCCATCACAGAGCCTTCAGTTCCAGCTTTAATATATTTTGATAACATAGCAAAAGGCAAAGCACAAACACTAGCCCAGCCAATACCAGATAATGCCATACAAACAGTAACGACAGGTTTAACTGTACAGAAAAAGCCCATTCCTAAGTACGCTATTACCATAGAAAGTAAAGAAATAATATGAACTTTCTTATTTCCAAATTTCCCAGCCAAAAATCCAATTGGAACAGCAATTACAAAACAAACCAAATTAAAGATTGCAAAACAAATTGAAGAATAATTTGTAGCTGATGTCTGAGCAGCCATAAATGTTTGTTGTACATCTGCTGATAATTTTGTCAAATCTGGAACACCATAAACCGTATGGATAGCAAAATTAGTGAAGAATATCATCATACACATCATACCAATCCAAGTAAAAAATTGCATTACACAAATTTTTGAAACTTCTGGAGATAATGCAAAAAACTCAACCATTGATTTCCAAAATCCAACTTCTTCTTTTTTTTCTTCAACAACTTCGGCATTTGCAGTACTTTTTTCTTTAATAGTCAAACACGTCCACAACATTGCAAGAGAAAAAGCCAAAGCAGCCATTATAAATTGAGCATTAACAGACATTTGATAATGGAAAACCAACTTCAAAAATGGAGCAGTTGCAGCAGCAATTACTGAACCCAATCCAATCGCCAAACTAATGTATGAATTTGCTAAAGAATGTTGTTCTGGTTGTACAACATCTGGAATCAATGCACGATATGGACCTTGAGCAATATTGATACAAGCATCAATTATCCAAATCATCACAGCTGCAATCAATAAACCAGACCAAGTTGGTAAATTCATGCCTGTAAAATGAGAAAATCC
This sequence comes from uncultured Candidatus Melainabacteria bacterium, assembly GCA_934692295.1. Lineage (GTDB taxonomy): Bacteria > Cyanobacteriota > Vampirovibrionia > Gastranaerophilales > Gastranaerophilaceae > Zag111. The sequence goes on along the minus strand of CAKUTL010000050.1, from coordinate 5,420 downwards.
ATTCGCAATATTACCAGAATTTGGGAATAACCATAAAGCGATAGAAGCAATAATTGCTCCCCCCAATAAATATGGTCTTCTTCTGCCAAATCTTGATTTTGTTTTATCTGATAAAGCTCCAATTAGTGGTTGAACAACCATTCCAGTAAAAGGTCCTGCCAACCAAATTAAACCATACAAAAAAGCATCTGCTCCCAAATTTTCAGTAACAGGTCCAGACAAAATAATTCTCATTTGCCAAGCAAACTGTAACCCTAGAAAACCTAATGCAAAATTCAAAAAGTTTACAGTCGTAAATTTCTTTAAACCCTCATTATTAGTCATTATATCTCCCCCATAAAACTATGTTCTATTAAAATACAAGGAAAATAAAACCTCGTCAATGAGAATTTTATTTTCCTCGATAAAAAATTATTTTTTCTTTTCAGAATGTTTTAAAGCTGCATCTATCAAGCCTTTAAATAACGGATGTGGTCTATCAGGACGTGACTTGAACTCTGGATGGAACTGACAAGCAACAAACCAATCTAATTTTGGAAGTTCAACAACTTCTGCTAACATTCCATCTGGCGACATTCCAGAAAATACCAAACCTGCTTCTGAAATTTTTTCAATATATTCATTGTTAACTTCGTATCTATGACGATGTCTTTCTGAGATTACATCCATTCCATAAGCCTTTGCCGCAACAGAATCAGGTTTCAAATGACATTCATATGCACCTAATCGCATCGTTCCACCATATCCTTTAACATTTTTTTGTTCAAGCATAATATCAATTACTGGATATGTTGGATTTTCATCGAATTCCTTAGAATTTGCCCCCTTCAATCCAACAACATTTCTAGCATACTCAATTACCGCACATTGCATACCTAAACACAAACCTAAAAATGGAAGATTATGTTCTCTTGCATATCGAATAACATTTAATTTTCCTTCAATTCCTCTTACACCAAAACCTCCAGGAACAACAACGGCATCCACATCAGACAGAAGTTTTTTACAATTAGCATAATCAACACATTCTTCTGAATTTATCCACTTAATTTCAATAGAAGTAGAATCAGCATAACCTGCATGTTTTAAAGATTCCACAACAGAAATATACGCATCTGAAAGTTTTGTATATTTACCAGCAATTGCAACTTTTACAGAAGTTGTTGGATTTTTAATCTTCGCAACCAATGTTTCCCAAGAAGTTAAATTCGGCGTTCTATCATCCATCCCTAACATTTTCAAAGCAACAGAACACATATTCTGAGCCTCTAAAGCCAATGGAACTTCATAAATTGTTTTCATATCACGACACTCAATAACTGCGTCTTTAGGAACGGAACAGAACAATGCAAGTTTTTCTCTTTCCGTTTTAGGAATAGATTTTGATGTTCTACAAACCAAAATTTCTGGTTGGATGCCATAACTTCTTAACACTTGAACACTGTGTTGAGAAGGTTTGGTTTTTAATTCCCCTGAAGTTGATAAATAAGGAAGCAATGTACAATGAACAGAAATTGCATTTCCTACTCCAATTTCAGCCTTAAACTGTCTAATAGCCTCAATAAATGGTAAGCTTTCAATATCTCCAATTGTTCCACCAATTTCAATAATATGAAAATCTGGATTGAATTGCTTTGTCGCTGCAACAATTTTAGATTTAATTTCATTTGTAATATGAGGAATAACTTGAACTGTTGCACCCAAATAATCCCCACGTCTTTCTTTATTGATTACTTCTTGATAAATACGACCAGAAGTTACATTATTAACCTGACCAAAACTTGTATCAGTAAATCTTTCATAATGTCCTAAATCCAAGTCTGTTTCAGCACCATCATCAGTAACAAAAACTTCGCCATGTTGGAAAGGACTCATTGTTCCTGGGTCAATATTTATATATGGGTCAAATTTTTGAATGATTACAGAATAATCTCTTGAACGTAATAATCGTCCTAAAGAAGCTGCAATAATCCCCTTACCAAGAGAACTAACAACTCCACCTGTTACGAAAATATATTTTGTCATTAAAAAACTCCTATTTTATAAGTAATAAAGCCCATGAGCTAAAGAAAACATCAATATAACTAACTCATGGGCTTAAATAAATCTAAAACTAATTAATTTTTGGAACTTTAAAGAATCCATTTTCTTCATCAGGAGCATTAGACATCAACGCTTCTTTTGAAATTTCTTGATGAGGAACATCTTCCCTCATAACATTAACAAAATCAATAACTTGAGTCATTGGTTTAACATTAGAAGTATCAACTTCATTCATTTGGTCAACATACTTCAAAACATCACCTAGTTGTTTTGTATATAATTCTTTTTCTTCTTCTGTCAATTCTAATCTTGCTAATTTTGCAACGTGTTCAACATCTTTTACGGTAATCATTTTTTGCTCCTATTCATATTATATATAAGGTAATGATAGCACAAAAAATCCACATGCCAAAATTTATTAAATAAAATTAAATTTTAGATAAACCGATATATCTGTGTTATAGTAATAAAAGAGGAGTTTTAGTAAAAAGTGGAAACAAAAATATCCGAGTTAGAAAAACTTGAAGATTTAATACTTAGCTATAAAGAAGAGAAGGATGAAAAGAAAAAACGCATCCTTTATTTGAACTTGGTTCAAGAATCACTAAAACTCGTAAAAAGAATTGCACTTGGAATGTATCCACTCCCAAGTACAATATCTAAAGATGATTTGATTCAAGTTGGAGCTGTTGGAGTTCTAAAGGCTATCGAAACTTACGAGGTAAACGAAAGAGGTAGTTTTAAAACATACGTTAGCAAATTTATCAAGGGAAAAATTCTTCACTACTTGAGAGATAAAGCTAATATAGTAAAAACACCACGAGAAACTCTTACAAATTTATCCAAAGTTAAAGATGCAATTGACGACCTTTCAGAAGGAGGAACAAAATCTCCTTCCGCTCAAGAAGTTGCAAATTATGTGAATCTTCCAGTGGATAAAGTTGAAGAAATAATGAATATTGAACTTATCAAGAATATGGTTTCTCTTGATCAAAATATTTATTCATCAGAAGGTACAGAAACTCTAATGGATAGAATTCAATCAGACTCTGACACTTGGGAAGAAACATATGAAAATAAAAAAGTTATTGAATTTGCACTAAAAAAACTTCCAGAACCAGATAAAACCGTTGTATTCAAATATTATATGGAAGGTTCTTCAAGAAAAGAGATTTCAGAAATTATACATGTTTCACCAACTCAAATTTCAAGAATTTTAAAAAGAGCATTAAATAAGTTATATAACATTATAGAAAATGAAATGACCACAAAGGAGGCAAAATGATATTTTCACTTGTCGTATTAGCATTCATATTTATAACTGGATTGGTTATAGGCAGTTTTTTAAACGTCGTAATTTTAAGAACAGTAAGCGAGGAATCAATAGTATTTCCAGCCTCAAAATGCCCAAAATGCCAAACTCCGCTAAAATGGTATCATAATATTCCGTTATTTTCATACTTATTTTTAAAAGGGAAATGTGCATTTTGTCACGAACATATCAGTTGGCAATATCCATTTGTAGAGCTTTTAACAGGCGTACTATTCGTTGGATTATTCTTGAGATTTTGCACTCCATTTGACCCATTATTTGGACTGGAAATGATGAATCCAATCGGATGGGATCAGATTGGGATATACGTATTTTCTTTAATCGTTTCTAGTTTATTTATCGCAATAGCAGGAACCGATATTTTAGAAAAAAAAGTTGCAGATGCCCATACGTTTTCACTCATTGGCGTTGGAATTTTATATAGCATAATTTATGCAATCCTAACATTTGTTTTATATACCAAAGCAAACGGAATGCCAAAATTAGACTTAAACTTTTTCTTAAGTTGTCCAATTTTATATTCTTTAGCTGCAGCAATTCTTGGATTTTTAATTATGGAAGCAATTTCAAGACTTGGACTTGTTTTAGTTGGAGCTAGAGCCTTTGGAGAAGGGGATTCTTTTATAGCTGCAGGACTTGGAGCTGTTTTTGGCTCAATGTTGGGATGTTCTCCTGTTTACCCAAACTTCTTACCAATATTCCAAGTTTTAGTAGCAATTCTTGTATTGAGTGGGATTGTACAAATGTTCATCACTTTGCCTATGTTTATTAAAAAACTAGTTAATAACAAAAACTGGATGACTTTAGGTGCATTAGTTGGTTTTATTGTTTATACCATCGGATTTTTGACAGCACAAAACTTGGGATGGTTAACTCATCCAATAGCATACTGGGCAAGCACAATTGTACTTGTAGGACTTGGACTTTTAGCTTGCAAAGAACTTATTTGGGGACTAAAAAATAACCAAGCAGCAAATGGATTATACTTGCCATTTGGACCAGCAATGATAGTTGCAGGATTTATTGCAATGTTCACAATTGGATTTTAAATTTAGTAAAAAATATATAAATAAAAAAGAGGGAAGTTTTCACTTTCCTCTTTTTTATTTACAAAGGCTGGAGCGTGTCTTGTTCTTATAACATCACGCTTGCAAACGATGAGGGCGGTTTCAATGTACATTATGACATTGAGTTTTTAGACGGTATTTTTACACACTTAGCTATTGTAAACAATCCTAGATACGAAAGGGCAAATATTGTTTTAAATTCTAAAGCCGTAGATAATTACAATGAAGACCAAAAAAGAAATGAAAAAGGTCAATGGGTAAAAGAAGGAAACACTATACAAAAGAAAAAAGATAATTTACAGCCTATTGAAGTAAATCCAAAAGATGTTCCTCAATTTAAAACTAAAGAAGAATTAGGAAAATGGTTTAGTAAAATTTTTAAAGAACTTGGAAATATAACTATTAAAGATACTGGTATTAGGATTGATTTATATGGTGGGAATGCTGAAAGAGAAGCATTTAAAAGAAGGTTACAACAAGAGCATAATAAAGCGGTTGCTAAGGCTTTTGAAGATATAGTTACAAAATCTATAAAAGTCGATGAAAGACCAGCAGATGAAAGACATAAACATAGTCAAGAACAATATTATAATAAATTAAAATTAGGAGATAATTATTATAATGTTGATATATTTGTTGATTTTCTTCAAAAAAAATAACGAATTTCGATATGCTGGTCATAAAACAACAAAAATTGAAAATAAAATATCCACCCGTGATACGCAGGTGATAAATCACATCTTGCTCACTAAGGTGGACAACAATATTATAAACGATGTTGAAGAAAAATACAACCCAATATAGTAAAAAAAGAAAAGGAGCGAGAAATGGCACTTTTAGATGAATTGAAAAAACTTGTTGCAAGCGTTGAAAACGCTAAAGAAGATTTTTACACCACTTATCAAAAAGGTAAATGCATAAAAAAATGAGAACCAAACTTTCGTTCAATTCTCATTTTTCTAAATTAGGAGCTGGCA
>CAKUTL010000049.1 GCA_934692295.1 uncultured Candidatus Melainabacteria bacterium | reverse complement strand
AAACTTCCACAAAAAACAATCTGGCTTTACACAGGTTACACTTGGGAACAAATTAAAGACCTTGAAGGAATTAACGACATAGACGTAATTGCAGAAGGAGAATTTGTTGAGGAACTAAAAGACAATAATATTCATTGGGTCGGAAGTTCAAACCAAAGAGTAATTGATGTAAAAAAAACCAACAAAGAAAATGAAATAATTTTACACGTATAAAAACAATTTAAGGATAACAAAAGAGGCATTTTTATAAAATGCTTCTTTTTTATTGTTAATTAATATTAATCTATACTCATACATTAATCAATTTTTACAGTAATATATACTTTATATATACAAGTACAAAATAAGAGGATAAGAGTATGTATGAAATTAATTTTTCTAAATTGCAAGAAGTAACTGGTGATTTAGGCACCAATCAAACAAATAACAGCGAACAAACCACCAAAATAAGCACAGAAGTAGCAGAATCTCTTAGCAAATATAAAGGTTATAAACCAGCAGAAGAAGAACAAGGCGAACAAGTTCCCGCAGATACAGCAAGTACAGCTAGAACAACCAATAAGAAAAAGCCATATAATCTTGGACGCAGAGTAGGAAATACTAGAATAATTGATTTTAACTCTGTTTATAATACCCAACCTCCAATAAGCATAAATGGAGGACGAATTACATTTCACCCGAACACTTCTAATACCAACACACCATATGCAAACACAACAGATGGCTATATTGGAGATTCCAGCCAAAATAATCGTGGTGATTGTTATTTCTTGGCAGAATTAAATGCTATTAGAAATACAAAAGCAGGACAAAAAGTATTACAACAAAATTGTAAAAAGAATAAAGACGGCTCTTATACAGTTACCCTTCCAGGAGCAAATAAAATCAGAGAAGAATATGCAAAAAGAGGACTTGAATGCCCAATTACAGGCACCTATAAAATTTCTAAAGCTGCTCTCAATTTGGCTGGAAAAAGTAAGATGTATTCAAAAGGCGACTTAGAAGTTGTTGCCTATGAATTAGCAATGGAAGCATATAGAGCTGAAATGTATTTAAACCAAAAGCAAAATGGAAAGACCGGATTTACAACAGCCGAAGGACAACCCATTGGAATAAATGGAAGCGGAGATGTATTAAGTAGCGGTCATACATTTGATGCCGGTTTTATCCTCACCGGAAAAAAATCCGAAGTATTTAGAGCTGATAAGAAAAGATATGCAACTGTAACTCCATACAAAGATGGGAAATACGGATACATCTCACGCCAAGAAATGGCAAATCGTACCGGAGCAGATGTATCAATGTACAAAGCAAAAACTTTAGGTGTATCTGAAGTTAGTAGTTATACTCAAAAAGAACAAGCGATTAATAGCATGCTCAACAAATACGAAGGAAAAGAAGGCTCTTATGCTTTAACTGTAAGTGTACGAGTAGCAAAAAACGGACCGGATGGAATAACTAAAGCCGGAGGAGGACATGCTCTAACAATTGCAAAAATTACAAAAGATACCGTCTATGTAGCAAACCCATGGCATCCAGATAAAATTGAACCTATTCCAAGACGAGAATTTATAAAAATGACTACAGGAATAGATGCAATGCCGGTTACGGCTCCGAAACCACAACCGCAACAACAAAGTGTCAGCTTATCAACAATATTACACTATTTTAACAAAAAATAATATTACTAAACGCCCGATAAATCGGGCGTTTATAACTTAATCTTGCAATGCTTCTGGGGGAAGTTTGGCTGCTTCAACTTCCGCAATCACATTATAAATACCTTCGACCTCTTTTTCAGACATCCCCTCTTCACAACGAGCAGAGTAACATCCGCTTTCTGCAGCAAAATACATTACAATTATCTTTCCATCTTTTTTGCGAACATTTATTTCAACACCATTCGGGAGGGTAAGAATAGATTCGTCATATTTGTTGTAATTTCCGCTATTATCAATCCCGTTTGATTCATCTATGGATTTTCGAACAACAACATTTCTAACCTCATCCAAAGGATAAGTAACCTCAACCATACCTTTCATTGCACGAACAGAATAATTAGAGAGCTTAAGAGGCATATTAAATCCGGCAATTTTCTCGGCACAAGAATAACTATCTAAACACTCAGACCAAGGATTAGGCATTCCTATAGGCATAGTTTTATAAGTGCAACCACAAGAAACAAACGCAATAGAACAAATCATTACAAATGACAAATACATCTTTTTCATTATTTTAATTCCCCTTCCATATAAAATATTCTATAACGAATACCAAAAGTCAAGATTACTTTCTACGATAATAGCCCCTAACCTCTGTACCATCATCTCGAGTATAAGAATTTACCCAGATTAACTCTCCAGAAAAAACTTTTTCATCTGCTTGAGCTTTTGTCATAATATTTCCGGCATTGAGAAGTTGGTTTATAAATTTTTCATTTTGTTCAAATTCTTCCCCAGACATCTGAGCAATTTCTTCACGTGTCATAACACGTTTAGTATCAACATCACGAGCATCCACCTCCAAAGAAATCCCGCCAGTTAAAGGTTTTGGAGAAACGTATTCAACAGAATCATCAAGATTGCCCATATCCTCAATTTTGTGATATTTTAAAGATAATAAATTTTCACAATAGGCTTTATTTTTTAAGAAACATTTATTATTATTTTCAGAGCCTATAATATATATTTCACCAATTTGATTCTTCAAATTTGATCTAAAAATTGGATCTTTTTTATTTCCATAATTTCTTATATTTGCATTCTTCCTTATATTATCACTCGAAATCAAATTTCCAACACCATAAGCATTGAATGTTATAGTTTCATCTCCAGTTACGTTACCAATTAGTTGAGCTAAACTCCCACCTAAAGAATGCCCAGTATTTACAATTGAGGAATTTGGAAAAGAATAACGAGCTTTTGCATAAAATTCTTGAGCATCAAAATATTGAGCAGGAAGACTATTAATACACATTTGAAAATCACTAAAATAATCTTTTTTATCATCTGTACCTCGATAAGCAAGAACAACAACTCCATTCTTATAAAAAGCCTCTCCGTGAAAACCAGTTTGAGAATCTTGTTGCCCAATTTTAATCCAATCTTTTGGGATATATTTTTCTTTCCCATTATAAACACCTATAGATAATTGTTTCATTTCATTGTCAAATTTTAAATTTCTTGTCATTATTGTTTTCCTTTCAGTTTTCTTGTAAAATACCTGTATGTTTTTGGATAAATTTAGAAATAGATATAGTTTTAATTTACTAGCAATTTGTGGAATAACTTCTTTTTTGATAGTTATTGCAGTTTTGCTATTCCTTTTCGCTCAAAGAAATAATGGAATTCCATTTTTAGGAATACTATTACTGCATACAGAACTTGCAGTAATAGAAATTTTTACTATATTCCTCGCTTTTTTAATTTATATTTTTGAAGAAATTTTTAATAAAAAAATAACTAATAAAAAATTTCTTAAATCTAAAAATATCCTAATATTGCAAAATATCGGAATCTCTTATTTTGTTTTTACCTTAATTGCAGGGATAACTTTAGGTGCCATTTTTGCAATTCAGTTTTAGTTTCAAATTTCTTGTCATTGTTGTTTTCCTTTCAGTTTTCTAGTAATATACTTGTATGTTAGATAAACTCCTAAATGCAAAGTTCAGAAGTAGATACAGTTTTAATTTCCTTGCTATTGTAGGACTACTCTTTTTGCTTTATCTAATTTACCTTTTTATAAGTATTATATATCTCGCTCATTCAGAAGGACTTCAAGGTTTAGAGTTTCCACTAATTATTTTAATGCACGACGTATTTTTTATTTCTTGCAAAGTTTGTCTAATTTCAATCATTATTTTTTGTATTGAAAATTTTTTGAGAAAAAGAATTTCAAACAAAAAATTTTTAAAATCTAACGTTATATTATTCCTCCAAACTTTAGGAGTCCTTTCGATAATCAGCCCAGGAATAATTATTGTATTATTTCTACTTTGGGTTTTACTTCCATAAGGTTTCATAATTGTTATTTTCCTTTCAGTTTTCTTGTAATATACTCGTATGTTTTTAGATAATTTTAGAAATAGATATAGTTTTAATTTACTAGCAATTTGTGGCTGGATATATTTTGCACTTTTTTTAATTTTTATTTGTCCTGAAATTTACATTACATATGTTATAGGCAATACAGAACATTTTTTGGGAATTATCCTATCTTTTTTATGTATTGCTTTACTTTCAATTGTAATATTCATTATAGACTTATTTGTTGTTGCCATTGAAAGTTTAGCTAACTTAAAAATTAATAATAAGTTTTTCAAAAATAAAATTGTAAAAAAAATACAGTTTATCGGCTTTGTATTTGCCTTTTTACCATTCATAATTTCATTGTTCTTATTACTTATTTAGAAAATATTTTCAAATCATAACAATTGTTTTCCTTTCAGTTTTTAACCTCGTTCAAATAATTATGACAAATTATACAAAAATTAAAAGTTCGTATTTTTACTTACGTAAAAATACGAACTTAACAGCTAAAATACAATACTGAAAAGAATTGAAAGAGTATCCATCCATACAAAAACACAAATGTAAAGATTTATTTGTAACAATTTATTTAATTAAATTCAATAAATCTATTTAATTTACAAAATGGAATTGCCAAACAAAGGATAAACTTTCAAATATTTTGCATCTTTTAACTCAATATTTATTTCAAAAAATACACCATGCAAGGGCGACCGCCAGTGTCGTAGTTTATTTGTTCTATAACTTCGCTATTTTTTGTCAAATAATGCATATATTTTCGAACCGTAACTTTTGAAATATCCAAAAATGCTGCAATCTGTTCTGATGTATGTCCACTATTTGTATCTTCTCTTAAGTATTCTCTAATTTTGTCTAATGTCTTTTCTTGAATACCTTTTGGAAGTTCAAAATTATTATTCGCAAAATGTTCGCTATTCATTATTTCATCAATTTTTTTCTGATCAAGAACGCAAACATTATTTTTTTGAATACTGCACTCAACGAACTTGTCCAGTGCTTGTTGAAATCTTTCCTGCACAAAAGGTTTGACAAGGTAATCAATGACCCCAAAGTTTAAAACCGTATCAAGGGTATTTTTATCATTTGATGCCGTAACCATAATTATATCAGTATTAATTTCTTCCGTTCTAATTTTTTTTAGCAAAGATAAACCGTCTAATACCGGCATATAAACATCCAGTATAGCCAAATCCACTTGATTTTCTGATAAATATTTGAACGCATCATTCCCATTCCTGAAAGATTGAACAACAGAAAAACGGGAATCTTGCTCAACATAATGAGTATTTATCATTGCAACCATAGGATCATCTTCTACGATTATAACCTTGTACATTTATTACCTCTTATTCATAATATTTTGGTGCTAATTTCATTGTTTGGAAAAATTCCCAATCGTGAGCAGGAAATACCTTAGCATTATATTTTTTAGTCAAATTTCTTACTTTTTCGATTGATTTCAAAAAACTTATACTATCATACATAAAACCACTCATTTTTGCAGGTGGTCCAAAAATTTCTGATGTATAAACGCAATCTTGAGGAAGAATTACTGTTTGTCCTTCAAGATGAACAACAAGCCCTAAGAGATTTGGAGTATGACCGGCAAGACAAACAACTTCAACTCCTTTTGAGAGTTCAAAATCTTCATCAACCAAATGATATTGCTTTACAGGTGCTTCTAAATCGCCTTTAATATATCCGCCATGAGTTTCCCTATCAGGATTCATGTGGACTTTCGCAAGTCCATATTTATAATCTTCCCCAGGAACATAAACATCAGCATGAGGGAATAAATTGATATTTCCTGCGTGGTCTAAGTGCATGTGAGAAAGTACAACGGTTTTAATATCTTCCGGTTTAACACCGCAAAGTTTAAGTTGATTTTCTAATCTTTCCTCGTCTTTTTGGTATAGCGGGTAGATTTCTTGCATTGTTTTAGGCCAATAACCGTTCATAGCTTCAGGGTTTGAGCCTGTATCATATAAGATGTAGCCTTCATCTGTTTCAATTAAATATGCCATTACAGGAAGTTTAATCCATTTATTTTGAACATGCGGATTAGAACGTGTCCCAAGTATTGCAAAGGCTACAACGGTATTTTTATCGGTTTCCAAATATCCTGTATTCAGCGCATAGAGTTTCATTATTTCCCTTCTTTCTTAAATTTAACAGTAAATTTGGTTTCAATCTCATGTCCAGAAGTAACCGAAATTTTGCCGTTATAAGTTCCAATCAAAGATTTAACAACAAAAAGTCCGGTTCCTCTTGAATTACTTTTGGTCGAAAATCCGTCTTTGAAAATTTTTCTCAAATTAGATTTTTTAATTCCATCCCCATTATCACTGACAACAATTTTAATTTCTTTTGAAGTTGATAAAATAGATACATATATTTTTTTGTTGGAAACATCTGTTGAATTTAGTGAATCCATCGCATTTTCGATTAAATTTCCAAGCACTGTTATAAAAACATCTGACGGAATTTTTGTATCGTTTTCTTCCAGTGAACTAGCAGAATCCAGTGCAAAATGAATACCAAGTTCTGATGCTCTAGCAAATTTCCCAATCAAAAGAGCAGCAATAGATGGAATTTTAATTTGTTTAATAATGGTACTTATTATTTCTTTTTGTACCATACTTACATTCATAATATAGTCAACGGCTTCATCGTATTTCTTCATTTGGATTAAGCCCAAGATTACGTGCAATTTATTCACAAAATCATGGTTATTAGCTCTCATAGATTCAACGAGGTGTTTAACACCTGTCAAATTTTCTGCAAGTTTTACGACCTCAGTTCTGTTTCTAAAAATCGCAAATGCACCAACGATTTCTCCGTTATCATAAATTGGCATTCTATCAGAAATTACGTAATCATTTTTTAATGATTTCATTTGCACATTGAATTCTTTTTTGCCTGTTGTTAAGAGTTCACCTAATCTTGATGCCGGATAAATTTCATTCAGGTCTTTGCCGACAGGTTCTTTTTCTGTTATGTGCAGCATTGGAATTGCTGATTTATTTATAAATATAACTTTTTTATTTTTATCAATTGCTAAGATGCCTTCCTCTAGTGCCATAAGGATATCTTCACGCAATTTAAACATTTCAAGTAATTTATTTTCATCCATAGTTTTATTTTACCTTGAAATCATCATTTTGCTATTAAATATTTGGAAATTTATATGCATCTTCAATATCAACAGGCATCTCCTTGTATTCACAAGTATTTATTGCCTTATCAAGATAATCATACAATTCTTGTTTGAATTTTGGATGTGCACAATTTTCAATAATAGTTTTGACTCTTTCAATAGGGTCTAAACCTCTCAAATCGGCAACTCCTTGTTCTGTAATAAGTGCGTGAATTTCATGGATTGTATGGTCAACGTGGCTAACAAGTGGAACAATACAATAAATTTCTCCATTCTTTGCAGTTGATTTTGTGAAATAAGTTTATTATTTTATAGGTATGCAAATACTAATTTCAGTCTATAATATTATCAAAGGATATTTTTATGAGTAACAAAATCAGTTCAATAAAAGTCAAAGGGGCAAAAGTTCACAATCTTAAAAATATAGATGTTGACATTCCGCTAAATAAAATAGTTGGAATAGCAGGAGTTTCAGGATCCGGAAAATCTTCCCTTGCTCTTGGTGTTTTATATTCTGAAGGCTCTAGACGTTATTTAGAAGCTCTTTCAACTTACACAAGACGCCGTATGACTCAAGCAGAAAAAGCTCTTGTTGACGAAATTTTATATGTGCCAGCATCCCTTGCGTTGCATCAACGTCCGGCAGTTCCGGGAGTGAGAAGTACATTCGGAACCGGAACGGAACTCTTAAACAGTCTGCGTCTTATGTTTTCTAGACTTGCAAGTCATCGTTGCCTCAATGGACATTATCACGAACCAACCTTAGCGGTTGCAAGCGAACAGGAACTTATTTGCCCTGTATGTCAAACACATTTTTTTGCCCCATCAGCCGAAGAATTGGCATTTAACAGCCAAGGAGCTTGCCAAACATGTGGAGGTACAGGAATCGTAAGAACTGTTGATAAATCGACCTTAGTACCTGACAAATCTTTAACCATTGATGAAGGAGCTGTTGCTCCTTGGGGAACCCTTATGTGGTCATTAATGACTGATGTTTGTCGAGAAATGGGGGTTAGAACAAATATCCCGTTTAAAGATTTGACAGACAAAGAAAAGGATATTGTCTATAACGGTCCCGCAGAAAAGAAGCACATTTTCTACAAGGCAAAAAATACAAATCAAGCGGGAGAACTTGATTTTACTTACTATAATGCCGTTTATACTGTCGAAAATGCGTTGGCAAAAGTTAAAGATGAAAAAAGCATGAAGCGTGTTGAGAAATTTTTGAAACAAGATATTTGCCCAGACTGCCAAGGAACTCGATTATCTCAAAAAGCAAGATACCCACGAATTATGGGAATATCGCTTGATGAGGCTTGCCAAATGACATTGAAAGAACTTATTGAATGGGTGAAACAAGTTCCAAGTTCTCTCCCTCAAGAAATGCAACCGATGGCAAAAGCTATTTGTGAATCTTTTTTAACTGTTGCAAAACGTCTTATGGATTTAGGTTTGAGCTACTTAACTTTAGATAGGGCAGCATCAACTCTTTCTACCGGAGAACGTCAAAGAATGCAACTTGCTCGTGCAGTAAGAAACAGAACTACTGGTGTTTTGTACGTTTTAGATGAACCATCAATTGGTCTCCACCCTTCTAATATCATAGGTCTAAAGGGCGTTATGCACGATTTGATTGATGACGGGAATTCTATCATTTTAGTTGATCATGATACTCAAATTTTAACGGAATCAGATTGGATTATTGAGATGGGACCCAAAGCAGGAGTAAATGGGGGCTATGTAATTGCAGAAGGAACGGTTAAAGATTTAGAAAATAACAAAAACTCAATCATTGGGAAGTTTCTTTCTGGAGAAAACCAACCATTAGTCAGAAAACAAGCAAGTGCAAATGATTTATTTGATTTTGGGGAAATTACGATGACTACGGATGCAATTCACACCGTAAAACCATTGAAGGTTGAAATTCCAAAAGGTCGTTTGACTGTTGTAACAGGGGTCTCCGGTTCTGGTAAAACAACAATGGTTTTGGAAAGTTTGACCCCTGCCCTTGAAACAATTTCTAGCAACAAAAAACTGCCTCAACACATAAAAACGATTGATGCAGAAGGAATAAAACAGGTTAAATTAATAGATGCAACTCCAATTGGCATAAATATTCGTTCTACAGTTGCAACCTACGCAAATATTCATGATGAACTTAGAAAAACATTTGCAAAATCTGCAAAGAGTATGAACCTAAACTACAAAGCCGGAGATTTTTCATATAATACAGGGAAGTTGCGTTGCCCAACTTGTGATGGAACCGGTGTAATTAATCTTGATGTTCAATTTTTACCGGATGTAGAAATCCCTTGTCCTGACTGTGGAGGTTCTAGGTATGACAAACCTGCAAATCAAATTAAATTTAACGGACATTCACTTCCTGAATTAATGGCAATGGACGTAAATACAGCCTTAGATGCTTGCAAAGGGTTAAATTCTGTTTGTCAGCGTTTACAAATATTAAAAGATTTAGGGTTAGGCTATTTAACTTTAGGCGAAGCAACTCCAAGCCTTTCAGGCGGAGAAGCACAGAGATTAAAATTAGCAAGTGAAATGAGAAAAACACAATCCGATTCTGTTTTCATTTTCGATGAACCTACAATTGGGCTACATCCACTTGATGTCCAAACGCTTTTAAAGGTATTTCAAACTCTTATTGATAATGGAGCAACAGTAATCATTATTGAACACGATTTAGACGTAATAAGAAATGCCGATTATATTATTGATATGGGGCCGGAGGGCGGAGAAGCAGGTGGAGAAATAGTCTTTTCCGGAACACCGCAAGAACTAAAAAAATGTGCCAAATCAAAAACCGCTAAATTCTTTTAGAGTAATGAATTTGTAAAAGTGGGAATTTTAGTGAACAAGTTTTAAAATAATTACACCTGATAGAATTAAAAGAACTCCGAATAATCTTAACAAACTAGCGGCATCATGGAAAAAGATTATTCCAATACAAAAAGTATCGATTGTGCCTAATCCGGTCCAAATAGCATAAGCCGTTCCAATTGGAATTTGTTTTTGTGCAAAGAATAAAAATACACCGCTCAAAGCCATTGCAATAATTGCAAAAATTATCCACAAATATTTTGCAATTGGATGAGGTGTCTGTGCCAATTTCAATCCAATCGGCCAACCAATTTCAAGCTACTACTAAATAAATCCATGCCATAGAATTATTATAACGTAAAAACAATTAAAATAATTTTAAAATTCTTTTACCATGGTTATATGCTCACAATATTCATCAAAATAAATTCCGCCAACTTCTTTATAACCTCGCTTTTTTATTTAGATTACGTTACAAAAGTAATAATGTTACAAAATATAAAGATGGATTTACATAGGGCTCAAACCCAGTTATAATGCCCTATATGATATGATATGATATGAGGGATGCTGCGCAATTATTTTTCTCCAAAAAACTTTAGTTATATATCAAGAGATATTAATTAAAAGGAGAAAATTTTATGGTAAAAGAAATTGGGCAAACTGCTGTATCTAAAGATGGTGTTTATACTAATTTTGGAGGAGTAACTATAAGAAATGAATTTGTTGCTAATAAAAAGGTAATTCAAGAGAATGGTTCTACTAGATATGTTGTTAATTTTACATCCGGAGCAATTGCAAAGTATCCAGCTCAGTCTGCTAAAAATAATGCTCAAATTGAACATTTTCCAATAGAATCTAATGTTGATAAGAATAATAAAACTGCACATACAGATGTATATAGAATTTGGGGACTAGAATTTACAGGAGTTAAAGGTAAAGAAGATTATGTACACCTTGCAGGATGTAGAAATTCAAAAATTGATATTGCAGATAACGGAACGAAAGATGTTGTTCAAATAGATGATAATAAATATAATGGTAAAACATTTTTATCAAAAGGTAATAGTATAACTAAGGATAAAAAAGATGAGGTAGGTGTTTTTACAGCACTAAGCGGAAATACATACTATACAGATGGGAGTACTGTTTCTGAATAAAAAATGACTTTAACAATATAAGATAATTGCTAAAATGAAAGGGGACGATTATGGGAAATACGCTTAGAACAATAGAAAATGTAGAACGTAGGGTGGGAAAAGCGTGAGTATTCCCACCTTACATGTTTTAAAGTTATTGTCGGATTAGTAAATCCGACCTACGGACTAATTCGCCCCAAGTAGCCATTAAAAAAGAGCCCCTATCGGGACTCTATTTAAATGGCGGGAACGACGAGGCTCGAACTCGCGACCTCATGCGTGACAGGCATGCGCTCTAACCAAACTGAGCTA
>CAKUTL010000048.1 GCA_934692295.1 uncultured Candidatus Melainabacteria bacterium | reverse complement strand
GATGTTATTATTACAGATCACCACGAAGCTCCAGAAGAATTACCTCCAGCTTATGCAATAATAAATCCAAAAGCTCCCAACGCTTTAGATGAAAGTTTATCAGCAAAACAAATTGAACATTTGACATATCTTGCTGGTTGTGGAGTTGCTTTTAAAGTTGCTCAAGCTATTCTTGCTAAGTATGAAAAGACGGAATTTGTTTATGAAATTTTACCTTTTGTCGCTGTTGGTACAGTTTCTGATATTGTTCCTCTGATTGGAGAAAACAGATATTTTGTTTCAAAAGGATTGGAATTGATTTCCAAAGGAAAGCACAAGGGTTTGAAAATTCTTTTGGAAAGTGCAGGTTATTATATAACAAAGGGTGTATCTTCTGAAATGATAGCTTTCGGGGTTGCTCCAAGAATAAATGCTTCTGGACGACTTGATACTGTTGAATCTGCTCTAAAAGTTTTGATATCTGATAATGTTCAAGAAATTCAAATGGCTGTTACAACTTTAAATGAATTGAATAAGGTTAGACAAACTCTTTGCCAAGAGGTTTTTGCCCAAGCAGATGCAATGGTGCAAAAGGAAGGAAATAGATTTCCTGCAATTGTTTTAGCAAATGAAGGTTGGCATATAGGAATAATTGGTATTGTTGCTTCAAAACTTGTTGAAAAATATTATAAACCTGTATTTTTAATGAATTATAACCCCGCAAAGAATGAGTACAGATGTTCTGCAAGAAGTATTGAAGGTGTACCATTGTACGATGTAATTAGTGCGAATGCTGAAATGTTTGCCGGTTTTGGCGGACATAAACTTGCTGCCGGTTTGAGTTTTTCAGGTGAACAAACTTCGTTTGATTCTGTAAAAAAAGCTCTTTGTGAAACTGTTAAAGAGTACACTTCAGCAAAGGAATTAAAACCATTTATTAAAATAGATTTACTTCTTAATCCATCTGACGTTACAACAGATTTGGTTGAAGAGATTTCGAAATTGGAACCGTTTGGTGCGTCTAATCCAAGTCCGATTTTTGAATTAAACAATTTGAAAGTTCGACAAAAAAGGTTGATGGGTTCAGACAATTCTCATTTACGTTTGGTTGTGGCATCTGATGCGTATGAATTTACTGCTATTTGGTGGCAAAAAGGGGATGTTGGCTTAAAATCCGGAGACAGTTTGGATATAGCATTTCATCCGCAGATAAATGAATTTAACGGTAATGTTTCTGTTCAATTGATTATTGATGATATTCATTCTGACTCAATTGTTGAGGAAGAAATTTCTACGCAAAATAGGTACAAAATTTTTGACAACAGAAGAAAAGTTTGGAATTTGCAAAATATTAATGATGAAATTAAAAAGGCAACTTCTGACATAAAAGTCTTTATAGAAAGTAAGTATATTTATGATACTATAAAAAATTATCCAGAATTGGCGTCAAGAGTGTGTTCTCGGTATGAAATCACAAAATGTGATGTTTTGATGTTTTTTGATTACCCAGCGGATAAAAAAACGTTGGATATAATACTAGAAAAGGCTCAACCAAAGAAAGTTCATTTTATGAGTTATGAACCAAAAGTTATGGATGAAGCAGAATTTCTTAAAACCTTTACTGGCATGGTGAAATTTGCAGCTCATAATATGGGTGGAAAGATAGATTTAGTGCGATGTGCAGGTTTTTTAGGCAAATCAATTGAAGTTTTTCAAAGGCTTCTTGATTTGTATGAAGAAGTTGGTTTTTTAACCGTTACTGATAGAAATAACGCATTTTATATAATTGATTTTAAAGGAATAGATGATTTATCAAAAGTTTTGCATAGTACAAAGTATGCTGAAATTTTTGATATGATTGTTGAGTGTGAAGCCTTTCAAAGAAGTTTGTTAGAAGATGATTTGGCTGAAGTGTTGTTGTGATAAAGTCTATAAGTCTATAGGTCAGTCGTTTATAAGGTAATAAAGAATAAGGGAATAGGTTCGTAACAGTTTCGTCATTCTGAGAGATGAACTGTTGTAAATAAAATAATTTAGCAAATTTACTCGAAGAATCTCTGGCTGAACAAATTTGTCATCCTGAATTTATTTCAGTATCTCTAACTTAGGTGTTGTGATAAAGATTCCGAACTACCAAGGATGTAGGTTGGGTTTTTTAACCCAACATTCAGCTAAAATACCTTGTGTTTAGTTAGAGATACTTCGCTACGCTCAGTATGACGTAGTAATTATGATAAAGACCTCAGGGTCTTAGTGCCATAATGCCTTCTGTAACGAACTTATTCCCCTATTTCCTTGTTCCTTCTCCCTTATAAATAAACTTATCCACTAATCTACTTATTAGCGTATAGACTTAAAATACCCAAAGAAAAATAGCCGTTGTAGTGTCGGCTTTATTCGGTAAAAGGTTAGTGTGTGTAGGAGAAAATAAAGAAAAAGAAAATGGTTTGTGTACATGCTTTATATACCCATTTTGTCGGTAAAAGTAACATAAATTTAAATTAACTTTTACAATTCTTAATGTTTTTATAAAAATAAAAAACTTTATCCCGTGAAGTGGTGAATTATTTGCATTATGTACTTTTTTTGAGTAAAATAATACTACGAATGATAAGGGGATAAAATGAGAATTGAGGCAAAAAATTTAATCAAAATATACGGTGATAGAAGTGTTGTAAATGATGTTTCTTTCAATATTAATAAAGGCGAAGTTGTTTGTCTTTTAGGGCCAAATGGGGCTGGTAAAACTACAACTTTCTATATGGTTGTTGGCTTGGTTAAACCTAACAAAGGTAGTATAACTCTTGATGGACAAGAAATTTCATCTTGGCCAATGCACGTTAGAGCAAAAGCCGGTATTGGTTATCTACCTCAAGAAGCTTCAATTTTTAGAAGTTTGTCTGTTGAAGAAAATATCCGCCTTGTTCTTCAAATGAATGATAAATTAACTGAATGCGAAAAGAAAAAGAAGTTAGAAGAACTTTTAGCAGAGTTTGGTGTTGCAAGATTGCGTAGTGCAACTGCAATCTCTCTATCCGGTGGTGAAAGACGTAGAGTTGAACTTGCAAGAGCTTTGGCAGCTAGTCCTGATTTCATTTTGCTTGATGAGCCATTTACTGGTATTGACCCTATTGCTATTGGTGAAATTAAAGACAATATTAGAAAACTTTCAGAAGAAAAAGGGTTAGGAGTTTTGATTACGGACCACAACCCGAAAGCAACTTTGTCTATCACTGATAGGGCGTATGTAATTTTTGATGGTAAAATCAAAATTCAAGGTAAGAGTGAAGAAGTTGCTGTTAACCCTGTTGCAAAAGAATTTTATTTAGGAAAGGACTTCACTTTATAATGAATTTTAAATTTCCTAAAATTACTATTTATGACAGATATATTTTCAAACAAGTTGCAATGGCTTCTTTAGTTGCAATTTTGTTATTTTCAATTGTTTGGATTGCTCCAGAAATTTTGTTGAATACTATTAAAGGTGCATTGGCTGGAGAATATGGTTTTAAGACTGCAATCCTACTTTTAGTTTACGAAATGCCAAAAATTTTAGATAAAGCTTTTCCTGTTGGGTTGTTGCTTGGTACATTGTTTACTTTTGATAAATTGAGTAAAGATTCTGAAATTACAATTTTCCGTGCTGTTGGGATGTCTTTCCCTAGAATTATTGCACCTGTTGTAGTTTTGAGTTTAATTTTTACTGCATTATGTTTTGTTACCGGAGATAAGGGAACTCCACTGGCAGCAGAAAAAATGAGAGCTATTAAGGGTTCTATGATTACTGCTCAGTATATTTATACTCAAAAAGATAATACAGGACACCCGTTGATGGCGGTTATTGTTTCAAAATCAATGAATAGAAAGTTGCAAAACGTAATTGTTTTGGACTTTTCAAGTCATGTTTATCAGGATGTTCACCAATTATCAAATATTTATTCTGCTAAAACAGGCTACGCATATGATGATAAATGGGTTTTAGAAGATATTTCGAACTACAGAATTTCAAATGACGGAATTTATATTGATATAAATCATTTAGATAAAATGAATATTTTGGAAGGTCAAATGGCTACTAATGCTTATACTTTGATGACTTATTCCACAATGAAAGAACGTGATATTACAAATAAAAACTTAAGACGATATGTAAATCTTTTGAAACAAGAAAACTTATCCGAAGATTATCACGGGATGTTGAATAAGTATTTACAAAGATTTTTCCATCCGTTTGTTTGCGTATTATTAGCAATTTTGGGTTGTTTACTTGGTTTTAGCAAACCTCGTGAGCAAAGATTAGTTGGTTTTACAATTGCAATCGGTTGTATATTTGTTTATTATATTACATTGCCGTTTTTCGATTTGTTGGCAGAAAAAGAAATTTTGCCTCCACTTATTACCGCAACGTTTCCTACAATGGCGTTCTTGTGTGCTATTTTAGGTTTCTACAAGTCAAAGGATTTATAATATGAAATTGTTGAAAATGTTTTTAGGTTTGTTAATGGTTATCCTGATTGCAAATCCTGTTCACGCTATCGGTGATATTTCTATTGATAAAAAAGATGGAATTTATCATATTATTTTAAGTGGAGAAAAAATCAAAAAGAAAATCAAATTTGTAACATCTGAAGATTTGATTACTAATAGAGAAGCACATATTAAAGGTAATTCAACATTGACAGTTAATGCAGGATTTTTTGATCCTAAAAACGGTAAAACAATTTCCTATGTTGTTACCGATAGAATGACTTCTGCTGATCCAATGTTTAATAATGCTTTGCTTGCAAATCCGTTTTTCAGAAAAAATATGAACATGATTTTGAATAGAAGTGAATTTAGAGTAATGCAATGTGGAAATAAATTCCAATACGATATAGTTTCTCATAAAGCAAATGTCCCATTCGGTTGTGCATTGATTACATCAGCACAAGGTGGACCATTAATTTTGCCTGAACTTCATTTAGAAGAAGAGGGTTTTATTGTGAAAAATGCAGAAGGGAAAGTTGTACGAGAGTCTGCATCAGTTTTGCATAAAACATCAAGAACAATTATTGGGTTAAAAGGTTTAAATGAATGTCATATATTAATTATTACAGATGATCATCCGATGGATATGTATGAAGTTCAACAGTATTGCAAAGATTTGGGTTTGGATAGAGCAATGGCATTTGATGGCGGAAGTTCAACGTCTATGAATTACAAAAATGATATTGAAGTTATTTCCGTAAAAGGTGATGGTGCCGGACGAATGCTTAAATCATTTATGTTGGTGTATTAAAATAACGCTGTATAGGTTAAATAAATTAAAAACTCGATGAAATTGGTTCATCGAGTTTTATAATATTTTGAATTGATTTTTTTAAAAGGCGACACCCAGATTCGAACTGGGGGATAAAAGCTTTGCAGGCTTCTGCCTTACCACTTGGCCATGTCGCCATATTGTATATTCAATATAAGCGATACATACTCGGATGTCAAGGTGTTTATTATTAAAGTTTATAAGCTAATAAGTCAATAAGTGGATACGTTTATTTATAGGGGAATAGGTTCGTAACAGTTTTGTCATCCTGAACTTGTTTCAGGATCTCTAGGATGTAGGTTGGGTTTTCTAACCCAACAATTAATTTAATTGTTCACTTTTTCTTTTTTATTTCGATGAAAAAAGAAAAAGTAGAACCGAAAAAGAAAAACACGAATGACTAAATGGTTCGAGTTATCAGGGGCAACGCCCCCGAACCCCCTATCAAGGTTGTCATACTGAGCGAAGCGAAGTATCTCAAACAGAACGCATAGGATTGAGATTCTTCGGGTAAATTTGTTAAATTATTTTTATTTACAACAGTTCATCTCTCAGAATGACGAAACTGTTACGAACCTATTCCCTTATTTCCCTCTTCCTTTTTCCCTTATAAACTTACTTTTTTGCGATAATTTTTTCTAAAACTTGTTTAGCAGTTTCTAGTTGTACATCTTTGCGTTCAGAAATATCTTTTTGTGTAAATTCAACTTCTATATCCGGAGAAATTCCTTTTTTGTTTATGTCTTTTCCTTTTGGTGTAAGGTATTTTGCAATTGTTAAATTTAGCCCTGTTTCATTTGGAAGAGGAATAATTTTTTGAACCATACCTTTACCATATGTTCTTGTCCCAATAATTTTTGCTTTGTGATAGTCTTTTAATGCTCCAGATAAAATTTCACTAGCACTTGCACTTGCTCCATTAACTAAAATTATTACAGGTTTTTTAATTTCGAGGTCAGTATCCCTAGCCATAACATCGTATCTGTAACCATTTCTACCAACAATGCTGACTAAGCGTCCTTTTTCTATAAATAAATTTGCAATGAATATTGCATTTGTTAAAAGTCCGCCGGTATTTCCTCGTAAATCAACTATCAAACCTTGTGAATCATTGGTGTTTTCAAGAGCTTCAAGAAATTCGTTTGGGGTAGAATTGCTGATAAAACTTGAAATTTGAATATAGCCGATGTTTTTTTCTATATAACTTTTAACGGTTTTAATTTTGATTTCTTTTCTGATAATTTTTTTGTTTATTCGTTCTTTATTTCTCAAAATATCAACACTTACAAAGGTGTTTGTCGGACCTTTTACGAGGTTTGAAACTTCTGCAAGTGATAATCCGCTAACTTTTTTCCCGTCAATTGCAAGGATTATATCTCCGGCGTGAATATCTGCAAATTGTGCCGGAGTATTTTCTATTACACTTATAATTCTAATTTTTCCGGAATCGTTGATAATATTTACCCCAATTCCTGAAATTTTTGAAGTGATAGAGGTATTTTGTTCGGAAAATTCTTCTTTAGTTAAAAATCTTGAATATGGGTCATTCAAACTTGCCAACATAGTTTCTATTGCAACTTTTGCATCTTCTTCGGTTTGAATTTTGCCCAAATAACGATTTTTCCATCTTGCCCAATGCTGATGATTAAAATTTGGGTCATAATATTCATTTTTTACTGTTTGCCAAGTTTTATCATACAAACTTTGAGCTGAAACTTTAGTTGTATCAACCGTTTGTGTATCAGACGTTAGCATTGGATTATGGTTGGTTGTATTAAAAGTACGAACCGCACAGAATGTAACTGCAACACCAACGAAAAATAATAATGCTTTAATCCTTCTTCTCATAGTTTTAATTTAACATCAATGATTTTTTTTAATCAATATACTTTTTAAGTAAAACAAGTATTTATTCAAAAATCTTTATAAATTATCAAAACCAGGAGAATATGATGGTAAATTTTTGTATCCAGAATTAGATAATACCGCCTTTTTAATGTATTTATTTGTGTAATTACCTTTTTCTAGAAGTCGTTTTAAAGTATTTTCCCTTGTTACAAGAGGGTATTGTTCTTGATTACTTTCTGGATAAAGTTTTAAAATATCATTCCAAACAACAGCTTCCATTGTCCAAGCGTAAGTTTCTTCTGCAAGTGAATTGTATTCATCTTGGTGAAGTGCTTCATGGGCAAGTAGTGCAGCAATTGCACCTGCTGGTGCATCTTTGTGTTTTGTATTGATATAGATGTATAATTTTTTACCTTTTTTCCATCCTAAAGCATCAAATGTTGCGTATTCTGCATTGATTTCACTTAGATTACGAAATTCAATTCTTACGGGTTTTTCAGAAAGGTTGTTTCCTAAGATTGCGTTACGAGAAAACATTCCTTCTGTATCTTTTAGCATGTCTAGTGCAACATAAAAAACTTCGTCTTTTCCAACATCTTTATACCCTGGGGTAATTTGTTTGATGTATTCAGGGGTGTATTTTTTAGGGTATTGGTGCGGAACCGTCATATTTGGCTCTGCGGCAAAAGTCATTGTTGCGGTGAGTGCAAATATAGAGATTACACCAAGTGTTTTTGTTATAAGTTTATTTAATATCATACTTTCCTAACCTCTTCTTATTAAACTGACGGGATAACATGAATTATAATTATATTTTTTGTGAAATCAAATTAATTTATTTTTTTCTATTCAGTTTAACCAGTTCAGAGTACATAAATTTGTATTGATTTGAATTATCAAGACTTTCAGCTTCTGAAATGTATTCTAGGGCGGATTTGTAATCTTGTTTTGATTTATAAAATTCACTCATTTTAGCGTAATATTCAGGATTATTCAAATCATATAAAATAGCACGCTTCATACATTCGATAGCTTCGTCGGTGTCTTCTGTTTTAAATCTCACAAGAGCTAAATAATAATAACCCTGTGAGCAGTTTAAATCCAAAGAAATAGCTTCTTGAGCATAATCTTTTGCGATTTCAAAATCTTCTTTCAAATAACTAGCTTTTGCCCCCAAAATATTTCCTGCAATGTAATTTGGATTTAATTCAAGAATTTTTTCAGCTAATTCAATGGCTTTATCGTAATCTTTTTCTTTGATATAAATATTAGCTAAATCACTTAAATAGTCTAAGTTTTCAGGATTTTTTTCAATAACTTCGTTTACTAATTTTTTAGCTTTATCAAAGATGTTTAGGTCAAGATAAATTTTACTCAAAGACATTTTTGTAAAATCATCATCAAATCCTTTTGATAGGTTTTCTTCAAGGATTTTTTCTGCTCCCAGAAAATCTTTATTAACTTCTAAAAGTAATGCTTTCAAAACTCTTGCTTGTGGATGTTCCGAGTTGATGTCTAAAATTGCATCAATTTCTTTTTGAGCTTTTGAATAATCTTTTTGGTCAAAATACAAATACGCAAGAGAATATCTATAATCAAGATTATCAGGGCTTAAGTAAAGAGCTTTGCTGTATGCTTTTTGTGCTTCTTCGCTCCATCCATTGTAAAAATATGCATTGCCTAGATTGTATAAATATTTTGAATTTTCTTTATCGAAATTTGCTGCTTTAGAAAAATCTTTTATTGCTTCGATAAAATTCATTTTTTCTAATTCAAACAATCCTAAAAAGTTTAGAACCTCCGGATTTTGAGAATTTTTACCGATTTTTTCAAAAATTTCCTTTGCTTCTTCAAGTTTATGTTCATCAAATTTAATTTTTCCAATTAATAGCAGAACTTTTTCATCTTTTGTATCACAGTCTTTAAATAATTCTTTTGCTTGTTCTGTTTCTCCGTTCAAATAAAGGGCTTCAGCACATTCGATTTTTACATCGGAATTAAAAAATTCAGAAGATTTGTACTTATCAATTTCGCAGAATAGTTTTAATTTAACAAGAATTTTGATTAATTCTTTCAAATTTTCGGCATTTTGTTGATTTTCAAAAAGTTTTGTTGAAATTTCTAAAGCAGAATCTAAATTTCCTTGGCGTTCTTTGATTGTTCTTGAAAGTTTTAATGCTTCTGTGTGAGTTGGATTGATTGCTAAAACTTTTTCAAGATAATCAATCGCACGAGCATAATTATTTATCAAAAAATATAATTCTCCAATTTGAAATAGGATTTCGATATTGTCATTTTCTATTTCAAGAGCCTTGTATAGCATTTCAATTGCAGGTTTGTAGAATTTTTTATCTTTTAATTCAAATGCTTGTTTGATATATTGTAAACTTTGCGTATTTTCCATAATTTATCCGTTTCTATTCTTCAACAACTTCTTCCGGTATATAAATGTTGTCAGGAGCTTCTTCTTGTTGAGGTTTCTTTTTCTTGAACAAGTTTTTAAAATTCCATTTATTTTTTTTCTTTTTCGGTTGTTCAACTTTTTGATTTATTATAATCAGAACTTCATCTTCTCCTGCCATTTTCAGGTTGTTTCTTGCGATGCCCTCAAGACTGTTATCTGATGTTACCATTTTCTTTTCTGATTTTAGGTCTTGATTTCTTGCTTGAGCTTTTTTGAGTAAGTTTTGAAGAGTTACGGTTTTACCTTGGTATGCAATTATTTTAGACACATTCATTATTGCACCGTAACCGATTTGAAATAAGCAAAAAATAAGTGCAATAGTTAAAAAAGAGTAGTAAAACCCAGTTTGTTTTGTGTGTTTTGGTCTTTTTTTCTTTTTTGATTTTTCGTTATTTTTTTGCTCTAAATCGGAATTTTCCATATCTAAAAAACTTCTCGCTTCCTTATTTTAATTATAAACAAAAGTTAAACACCAGACAAAAATATTTTTATATGTTTACAATTTAAAGCTAGTTGAGAACTTAAATTGGCTTCTGATAACAGCATTAGTGTTATCGTAAGATTGATTTGCACCAAATTCCAAACGCATACGGTCAGAATCTTTGTTTCCAAACGGATTAATAGATAAAACTAATTCTGCTTTCTTTCTATGTTTTGCAACATCTGCTGAAAAAACTTCTTTTAATGAAAAATACTGATTAACTTTCCATTCCGGAGCGAAATAGAAATTGTCATTGTAATTGTTATTTGTTGAATTTATTGTTTTTGAATATGCCGTATTTATTGCCCAATTTTTGTATTCATATCTTGAAAATACTCCGGAAGACTGTTCAAATTCTGCATAATCGATACACTGGTTATAAGTTGTACCTGCACTAAATCCTTTATATTTTCTATAATTTGTACTTGATTTAGGTGCAATATTGTATTCTGAACCTGTGTATTTTGAATATTGGTTGTCATAAAACTTCAACGACGATGATTTTAAGCTCGTGTAATCGTTTTTAGCAACTTTTGCAGGTTTTGTAATATCTAATTTTAATAATTCGTCTGGAGAATCGTCAAGGGTGATAGTATTTGCTTCTTCCTCGTTGTATTCTGCATAACCTTTCAAGACATCGGTGTACATATCTCCCATTTCATATTCACCATCAATGTTTTCATCTTCTTCGTCAACAACTTCGTCCTCTTCATCGTCTTCCTCATCGTCAGAAGTATCGGATTTAATTGAGGTATCTGCTGTAACATCATCTGATGTAATAACGGGTTCTTCTTCTTGATTTTGGGCAGGAGTTGTTTCTTCTTGCCCCTTATCTTCATCCGGAATATGATATACAAAAACAGAAGACTGAGAAATTTTGTCTATCTTGATTTCAAACGGATTATTGGCTCTGCAGGGTAAGATAGATAACATAAAAATAATTAATGTTAAACTAACCTTTTTCATACAAAATATTCTACACTATTAATCGATTTTCTTCAATGGGGGGACTAATGTTCACTTTTTCTTTTTGATTTCGACGCAAAAAGAAAAAGTAGAACAGAAAAAGAAAAACACGAATGATTAAATGGTTCGTGTCATCAGGGGCAATGCCCCCGAACCCCTCTATAAAATTCGTCATACTGAGCGAAGCGAAGTATGACGTAACCGTAAAGAACTTATAGGCTTATCAACTTATTGACCTATAGACTTTTAACGAACTTATTTCCCTCTTCCTTTTCCCTTTTTTTTACAAAAATATATGTCTTGACATTGATATTATTATATGTTAATATACTTGTGGGGTAAATGTATATTTATAAGTCTTATCAATTTGATGAGACTTTCTTTTTTGGAAATTTTTTGACTTTTACCCAAATTCCATTAAATAACATGTCAAAATGTCGTACAAATGTATGATTTTTCGCAAAAACATTGAGGAAAATCGACAAATGTTCGACAATATTAATAATATAACATGTTAGAGGTAGTAATATGCAAATAAATAGTGGAATTCGCTATAATGATAACGGTTTGACAACTTCAATCAGAGCTATGCACTTAGACAGTGTTTTGATTGGAATTAGCAACGAAAATGTTGGCGGTTTTGATAAAGTTGGTTATCAAAGAAAAGAGGCTGTAGTATCATCTTTTGCAGAGTTTTTAGGTGCTCATGCTGTTTCCACAACTAAAGATGATAGAGTTGGGCGTATAAATATTTCTAACAATCCATTGGATATTGCTCTTGCAAATAAAGGTTACTTCCAAGTTCAAACACCAAATGGAATAAAACTTACTCGTGA
>CAKUTL010000047.1 GCA_934692295.1 uncultured Candidatus Melainabacteria bacterium | reverse complement strand
TTAAGTCTTCACCATTCCATAAAGGTTTTTCTTTCATTAAGTTCGGATAAGTTTTTTCTTGCGAAACAATTGCACTATGCCTGCACAAACGAGATTCAAATGATTTTAAACCATTTTCATAATCTTTTGTTTGCATTTGAGCAAGAGAAAGAAAATATGTAGATTCCCAATCTTCAGGGTTTATTTCTAATGCTTTTTTATAACACTCAACTGCATCTTGAGGTCTGTTATCGTTAAAACATAGATAAGCTAAATTGAAATATGATTCGTGAGATTTTGGATTAAGTTCAATAGCCTTATAATATGCTTCTTTTGCAAGTTCCCAATCATGATGATTTTTATAAGCCATAGCTAAATAAAACCAGTATTCATAACGATTAGGACATTGCGTAGTTAATTCTTTATAAAAATCAATTGCAAGCTCATAATCCCCCTTCTGGAGATAAACTCCAGCCAGATTCTCAAAATAATATAATTCTGGCTGAATAGAAATAGCTTTTTTTATACAAACTTCGGCTTCTAAAAAATCTTTTACTTGGGAATACAAAAGACCTAACAAATCCCAGACTTCGTGATTTAAAGGTTCATCTTTCAGTATTTCCATATACAAATCTCTTGCAGGAGTAAGCTTTCCTTGTTGATGAAAACCAAATGCCTTATTGAATTTTTCAGATTGAATTTGTTTCATTTCATTCCTCAATATTATAATTGAATTCCAATAAATTTAAATAAACTGCTCAAATGGAACAAGTCATATTGAAAAGCCAAACCTATCAAAGTACCAACAACAACAAGGATAGAAATAATTATTGCCGTATCTTTTTTATCCTTGTTTTTATTTAACAGAACTAGAATTCCCAAACCTCCAGATGTACACAATCCTGCAAGCAAAGAACCAAAACTAATTGTATTTTTCACAAACAAAATAGTTAACATTACAGAAATTGCACAATTTGGAATTAAACCTATCAATGAAACTAAAAATGGCTGTAATGGAGAATTCATCAAACAATATTTAGCCATTACTTCTTCAGTTCCAACTCTTGAAAGAACAAAACCCAAAACCAAAGAAATACCTAAAATAAATCCAAAAATATTCAAAGTATGCTTTAATGGGTGTAACCAAAAATCCATCGTCTTTGTTGCATCTGCCAATTGGTGATGACAACATCCATGTTCTGAATGAATTTCAACAGATGCTAAATGATGGTGTTGTTCAATTTCAGGTTCTTTTGCCTTATAACCAATTAATATATCAACTAAATAACCAGCAATAATTGCCACCACAATTTTTATAGCAATTATCGGAATAATAATATATGCCTTGCTTGGATAAGTCAATAAAACAGGAATAGCTTCATCTGATGTAGCTAAATATACCGCAATTAATGTTCCTCTACTTAATATTCTTCTTGTATAAATCGTACTAGCAATTACAGAAAATCCACATTGAGGAATTGAAGCAAGCAAACTACCAAAAATCGGACCGACTTTTTTCATAAAGAACACAAATAAATGTCTTTTCTTTGTAAAGTATTGTTCAATAATTTCAATAATTACAAAAACAATGAATAAAAACGGTAGTATATTTAAACTGTCTATCAGTGCATCCTTTGCAAAATCCGGAAGAAAACCTATCGGTTCAATCAAATGTTCCGGCAAATGACAAATAATATTCATACAACTTGTTACTAAATTTATAAATCCGTGCATCTTAATATCCTATCCACCTATAAAATCTTTAAACAAATCTAACACTTGCATATTATAATACGCAATCAAACCTACAACAATTGCTGTAACTAGCAATACTCCGGTTATAAAAGTTACATCATTTTTCTTTTCACATCTTTTAGTCAAAGTCATTAAACCTAAACCCGTAACCGTAATCAATCCTGAAAGTAATGCAGGGAAACTAATTACACCCTTTACATATGCAACAGCTAAAAATACTGATACAAAACAATTTGAAACTAATCCCAATAATGCAGTAACAATGACTTGAATTGGAGAATTGATCATAAAGAAATTTGCCAAGTTTTCAGCTGAACCCAACGCACTACTTTGAATTAAACAATAGAAAAATGCCAAACAAATAAAAGTAAACATAAACATATTGAAAGTATGTGTAAATGGGTGCATATACCAATATGGAGGGTTTTCTATTGTTTGAATTCTATGATGGCAGCATGCCGGTTCATTCAAATCAGAATTTATAACATTCACATCTTCAATTATTTTTTTCTTCCCCGCCATAATTGCACCAATTATATCCACAGAATAGGCTACAATTATACCTACAATAATTTTTATAATAACAATCGGAATAATAACAAAAGCCTTACTAAAGTCCATAAATAACAAAGGCAAAGCATCGTCAGAACCGGCAATTAAAAACGCCAACAATGTACCTCTAGTCATCATTCTTCTGGAATAAAAAGTACTTGCGATTACTTGATAACCGCACTCAGGAATATTACCAATTACGACGCCAAATAACGGTCCTAATTTTTGAATTAATTTCACAAAAATTTCAATATGAGTTAAGAAAAACCGTTCTAACAATTCAATTCCATAATATAAAATATACAACCAAGGAATAAAATTTATACTATCTATTAATGCCAATTTTATGTATTGAGGCAATATCGGACATTGATTTATTAAAAATGCCGGCACGCCTAAAATATCTTTTATATTCTGTAAAATTTCTTCCATTTATACTTCCTCATATTATTCCAAGACAATGTTAGCATAATTCATTTGAAGATGTATCAAATAAGTGAATGAGATTATTTTATTGATGATAAAAAAATTTTGTCCTATACTAAAATTGCTATGAAAAATACAAGACAAACAAATATAAATATCCACCGTGATGCGTGGGTTGAAATCAATATTTCAAATTTAGAAAACAACATTAAAGAAATCCGAAAAAATGTACCTCAAGGGATTAAACTCCTCGGAGTTGTAAAAGCAGATGCTTACGGACACGGAGCAGTAATGCTTGCACCAACTATTTTAGCAAGCGGAATTGACATGCTGGGAGTTGCATCCATTGATGAAGGTGTTGATCTCCGTCAAGCTGGAATTAATTGCGATATTCTTGTTCTTGGAGCTGTTCCGGTTTGGGCAGTAGAGAGTGCAGTAAAAAGCGATATTAGTATTTCAATATTTTCGGAAGACCACATTCAAGCCTGTGAACAAGCATATAAACGCACAGGAATTAAACCTAAGGTTCATGTCAAACTTGATACTGGAATGAATAGAATCGGAGTCCGAGCAAATGTTGCGGTTGACTTCATCAAAAAAGTTCAAAATTGTGATTTCTTAGAATTTCAAGGTATTTTTACTCACCTTGCAGCGGCAGAAGAATTGGATAAAGCAAAAGAACAAATTGAAAAATGGAATGGTGTTATTGATAACATTGATACAAAAGGATTGTTATTACATATTCTAAATACCGCAGGAACAATTTGTTATGATGTTCCAAATTCAAATATGAGAAGAGTTGGAATTGCATTGTACGGTTTATATCCTGATTTCCCTGAAGGGGTAAACTTTAGAATGCCTAAACTTAAGCAGCTGATTTCACTGAAAGGTAGAATAGTAAATATTCACACCGCAAAAGACGGAGAAGGTATTAGTTATTGCCACACATACACTGCAAAAGGCGATAGAACAATTGCAACCGTTCCATTAGGTTATGCTGATGGGATTCCAAGACTACTATCAAACAAAATTACAGGACGTCTAAATGGGGTTGAAGTTCCTCAAGTCGGGAACATCACTATGGATCAAATGATGTTTGACATAACAGGAGTAAAAGCCACAACCGGGGATGTTATTACACTTTTGGATGAAGATAAATCAATAGACGAATGGGCAAAAATCTTGCACACAATTAACTACGAACTTACTTGCCGTCTCAAAGTAAGACTTCCAAGAGTTTACACAAGATAATAAGGATTAACAAATGAACGAATTTAATTTAGGAATTATCGGAGCGGGTCCAGCTGGATATACAGCCGCATTACACGCCGCATCAAAAGGCAAAACTGTTGTTCTTTTTGAAAAAGAAAATATCGGTGGAGTTTGCCTAAACAAAGGATGCATTCCAACAAAAAGTATTCTTCACGCATCCGAAATATTCAAATCAATTCAAAAATCTCAAGACTTTGGCATTTCTGTTGAAAATATCCATCTGGATTATTCAAAAGTGATTGAAAGAAAAAATCAAACCATTGAAAAATTAAGAAAAGGAATTGAGTTAGCTCTCAAGAATTCAAAAGTTACAGTTGTAAATTGCGATGCAAAAATCACATCAAAAAATGAAATCATAGATGTAAACGGAGAACAATACCACGTAAAACAAATTATTTCTGCAATAGGTTCAAAACCTAAAACAGTTAAGGGGTTAGAATTTGACCATAAATTCATTTTATCATCTGATGATATTCTAAACCTTTCAGAATTACCAAAATCAGTTTTAATTGTTGGTTCTGGAGCTATCGGAATTGAATGGGCAAGAATTTTTTCAAACTTTGGAGTTGAAACAACAATTGTAGAACTTGCACCACATTTATTACCACTTGCAGATACAGAAGTTTCAAAAAGAGTTGAACGAATTTTCAAAACTAACAAGATTAAATTTTACACTAAAAATTATGTGGGAAAAATTGAAAATAATATCGTTACACTCTCATCTGGAGAAACCTTAAATCCAGAGCTAATTCTTGTTGCAATTGGAAGAGAACCAAATTCGCAAGAAAAAATAGATGGAGTTTCATATATTGGAGATGAAGCAGGAGAAATCCAATTAGCTCACTACGCAATTAAACAAGCTATTGAAAAGACCGAAAATATTCCATATCGAAAAGATTTAATCCCGTCTGTTGTTTATGGAGAACCAGAAATCGCTTGGGTAGGAAAAAGAGAACAAGATTTAGAAGGAGAAGAATATAAAAAATCTATGGTTCTAATTTCTGCACTTGGGAAATCACACTGTGATAATTCAACAGAAGGTTTTATTAAGCTTTTATCTCAAGAAGATAAAATTGTTGGAGCTCACATTGTGTCAAAAGAAGCATCTTCACTTCTTCAGCAAATACTTATTGCAATGCAAAATAACATTAAAATTGACCAATTAAAAGAAATTTGCTTTGCTCATCCAACATATTCAGAAGGAATTTTTGAAGCTTTATTCAAATAAAAACAGAACGTATCCTTTGAGTTCAACATTATAGAAATGTTTATGTTATAATATATCTATAATGTATTTTTTGGAGAGGAGAAAAATATGCGAGCAGAAGAAAGAACATTTGTTGCAGTAAAACCTGACGGAGTACAAAGAGGTTTGGTTGGAGAAGTTATCAAAAGACTTGAAACCAAAGGTTACAAAATTGTTGCAATGAAAATGCTACAAGCAACAGATGCACAAGCAAAAGCACATTACGAAGAACACAAAGACAAACCATTCTTCCCTAGACTTATTCAATATCTTCAAAGTGGCCCAATTGTTGCAATGGTAGTACAAGGCTTCAACGCAGTAGCAGGAGTAAGACACTTGATGGGTTCAACAAATCCTGATGAAGCAGAAGTTGGAACAATTAGAGCAGATTTTGCACAAGTAAAAGAATACAATATCGTTCACGGTTCTGATTCTGTTGCTAGTGCTGAAAGAGAAATCAAAATTTACTTCACAGAAGATGAATTATGCACAACTTCTAAATCAATGTCAGAACTTGTTGTAGAACATTTAGACGCTGAATAGATTTTTATAAATTAGAAAGAAAAATTATGCAAGAAAAAGATTATTTTAGCTATGAATTGATTCACGAAGATGCTCAAACAGGAGCAAGAGCAGGTATTTTAACAACGCCGCATGGCAAAATTGAAACACCAATCTTCATGCCTGTTGGAACAAATTCTGCCGTAAAATCCTTGACCTGCGACCAAATTCGAGATACAGGGGCTCAAATAATCTTAGCAAATTCTTATCATTTATACTTAAGAGCTGGTACAAAAAGAATTCGAGATTTTGGCGGAATTCACGATTGGATGAACTGGGATAAGCCAGTGCTTACAGATTCTGGAGGTTTTCAAGTATTCTCATTATCTCATTTGAGAAAGATTACAGAAGATGGGGTCGAATTCAGAGATCCTAAAGATGGAACAAAACATTTTATCTCTCCAGAAGTTTCAATGGAAATTCAACAAGACATTGGAGCAGATATTATGATGGCATTTGATGAATGTGCTCCATACCCTTGCGATTATGAAACAGCAAAAGCAGCAATGGAAAGAACTCACCGTTGGCTAGAAAGATGTTTCAAAGCAAAAACTAACCCTAAACAAGCTCTATTTCCAATTGTACAGGGAGCTTTCTTCGATGATTTGAGAAAAGAAAGTGCAAGAGTAATTTCTTCATTTGATGCAGTTGGTTATGCAATTGGAGGCGTAAGCGTTGGAGAACCAACAGATATTAAAAACCATTTCACAGAATTAACAGCTCCACTACTTCCAAAATATAAACCGAGATATTTAATGGGAGTTGGAACTCCAGAAGATTTATTAAACGGAATCAAATATGGTGTTGATATGTTCGACTGTGTTTTACCGACAAGAAATGCTAGACACGGTTCTTTCTTCACTTGGGATGGAAAAGCTAACATTAAAAACAAGAAATACCAAGATGATCACGCACCACTTGTTGAAGGCTGTGATTGTTATGCTTGCAAAAATCATTCAAGAGCATATATCAGACACCTTTGGAGATGTCAAGAACAAACGGCATCAACACTTCTATCAATTCATAATATTAAGTTCTTAATCGATTTTGCGAAAAAATGCCGTCAAGCAATTTTAGAAGACAGATATGGCGACTTTTACGCAGAACATTATGACAGATTGATTAAAGGTTAATTATCTTTTACGTTTCCAAACTTCGTCTGAGATTTGCCAACCGTTTTGCATAATATATGATAAACACCAATAACCATTACCTTTTATACAATTTTGTTCTACTTGAGCTTGAGTTTTGTTAGTTCCAGCTGGAACTAAACCTTTATCTGTAAAACCCATAATATAAATATCTTTTCCAATCCTATTTGGTTTTCTATCACCATTTGCATCAAAATAGAAAATTAACCCTTGATTATCAGTATTTATACCAAAAAGATTTTTCATATCATTAGGGAAAAAACCATCAATATCAAAATATGCTCCTTTAGCAGTAACAAAAGTTACAATCTGAACACCAATTCCTGCACTCGATTCATAATATGGAGCTGCTCCATTTAAAGTTTTAGACTCACCTTTTTTATGCCAACATCCCGTCGCATTATAACAAACTTTTTCAGTTTTCATATACGGGGCCATATAAGTCTGAAACCACTCTTTCATACTATCAACACTACCATCTTGAATCTGCATATCAAAATCTACACCATCAGCTTCTGCTGAACGCATAGTTTGAGCAATAGTTGCATAAGTTGCTTTGATTTGAGATTCCAACTGGCGTTTCCCAATTTTAGAAATTAATGTAGGAATTGTCATTGCTGCAACGACGCCAATAATTCCAAGAGTTATCAAAACTTCCGCAAGTGTAAACCCTCGTTTAAAAACCATTATCAATAACCTCTTCCATAACTATTAATAGAAATATTATACAAAACTAGAATTGATTATCCGACAATATATAATACTCTATTTGGATTATTTTAGTTGGTTATAAACATATTATAAGTAGTCATAATAAGTATATGAAGGAAGAAGAGATTATAAAAAAGATTGCATTCAACATTAAAGTTGAGAGAATGAGAAAAAATCTCACACAATTTCAACTTGCAGAAATGATAGATGTTCATGAAAAATATATTGGGAAAGTTGAATCAGGCAAACAAAATCTGACAATAAAAACCCTTATCAAACTTGCTAATGCACTTGATGTCAAACTAACTAAACTTGTAGATACAGAATAATTTAACTATCACGATGTCCAACTTTTAACTGATGGTCAATATCAGCTGTTCTTTGGTTTGCTGACAAATGCCCCTTCAAAGCCTGATAACCAAAGGCTCCAACAGCTCCGACTACAGCATAAATCTTACCTGCTTTACTGATATGGTTCAATGGATGTTTAATTGTTTCAATTAATTTTGGACCATTTTTTGCAAATGTCTTTGGTAAAGAATTAAATAGCCAAGAAGCAGAAAGCACTGTTCCTGCGGTAACCGTAGCATATGCAATACCTTTTGCGTAGGCTTGAATTAACTTATTAGCTGATGCAAAAAATTTCCACACACCGGCAATTCGTTCTCGCATAGATTTTGATTGTTTTGGAACTTCCGGTTGTAAAGTTGAAGTATTTTGCTCTTGAGCAACAACTGGTTTTTGTGGATTGCTCGCTAAGTTAAATTGATTTCCATCTGCCCTGAAACTAATTGGGCTTAATCCTACTTTCATCATAACTACACTCCTTGCTCAATTTTTAAAACACTAAAATTAATATTTTTGCTATCTCTATTTAGAAATCTTTACATGCCAAATAAAGAAAGTTGAGGAACTACATCATCATTATTTACCATTTTTTTACGAGTTGCAAGGTTATTTGAGAAATCTCTTTGCATTTTTAACATTAATTCTTCAGATCTTTTTACTACAGAATTTGGAAGCCCTGCCATTTTGGCAACCTGAATACCATAACTTTTGCTCGCACCACCTTGAACAATTTTTCTCAAAAATTCAATCTCACCATTGTTTTCAGCAATTGTAATTCGATAGTTTTTAATTTGCGGATAAGTTTTAGTCATTACATTTAATTCGTGATAGTGAGTTGCAAAAATACATCTTGCACCAATCTTTGTAGCAATATATTCAGCAACAGACCAAGCAATCGCAACACCATCATAAGTACTTGTACCACGCCCGATTTCATCCAACAAAATGAAACTTCTATCAGTTGCAGTGTTCAAAATGAAAGATGTTTCAATCATTTCCACCATGAATGTTGACTGCCCAAGAGTCAAATCATCACTAGCTCCTACTCTTGTGAAAACCTTATCAATTGCACCAATTTTCGCAGAATCTGCAGGAACCCAAGAACCTATTTGAGCTAAAATTGCAATTAAAGCGTTTTGACGCATATAAGTAGATTTACCAGCCATGTTTGGACCAGTTAAAATCATAAATTGAGTTGAATCACTGTTTTTAGAATTTGATTTTAAATCTAAATCATTCGGAACATATTCACCTAACGGTAAAATCTTTTCCAAAACAGCATGACGACCATTTTTAACAATAAAGTCATCTGATTCATCTATCACAGGACAACAATAATTATTTTCTACCGCAATCTCAGACAATGAAGTCAAAACATCTGCTCTTGCAATACAATCCGCAATTTCTCTAATTTTTGAAACAAATTCTTTTGAATATTCTCTAAAATCTGTAAACAATTTATATTCAAGTTCTGTTGATTTAAATTTCGCAGATAAAACGTCATCCTCATGATGTTTCAATTCATCAGTAATAAATCTTTCTGCCCCAGTCAAAGTTTGTTTTCTAACATAACTCTGAGGAACCATATTTAAATATGAATTTGTAACTTCTATAAAATACCCAAAAACTTTATTATAGCCGATTTTTAAGTTTTTAATACCCGTACGTTCTTTTTCTTCTTCCTCAAAATTACGAAGCCATTCTTCTCCGCCAGTAAGCAAATCTCTAAAATAATCTAGTTCGCCGCTTACACGTTCTTTGATAATTCCACCTTCTTTAAGTAAGATTGGAGGATTATCAACAATAGTATTTTCAACAAGTTGAACATAATCAGAAATTTCATCACGATATTCTCTAATCGTTGAGAACATATCATAATCAAGACTTTCTGTAACATCAAGCAATTGAGGAAGCATAGATAACGACAATTTCAAACTAACAAAATCCTTTGGACTTGCAGAACCGTTACTCATCCTTGTTGCAAGTCTTTGAATATCATAAATCTTTTCCAGAGTTTCGGACAAACTATAACGAGTTTCGCTTTTTGCCACAAGTTCAGATACAGAATTTTGTCTTTCCATAATATCTGAAACATTTTTCAATGGCTGACAAATCCAACTTCTCAAAAGCCTTGCACCCATATTGGTTTTAGTCTTGTCTATTGCCCATAATAAAGAACCATATTTATTCTTTTCTCTCAAAGTTTCAACAAGTTCAAGATTTTTTCTCGTAGAAGCATCCAGAATCATATATTCTGAGAGTTCATATGCTTCAATCCTATCAAATTTTGGCATATTGCCTTTTAATGTTTCCCAAACATACGCAAGCAAAGCTCCCGCAGCTCTAAAACCTAACTTATACTTTGAATACCCAAAACTTTCCAAACTTTGAGTTTTAAAAACTTGTTTCAAATTATTTTGAGAAAACTCAACATCAAAAACAGATGGAGGAATTTTTGAACAATTATATCTTTTCGTAATTTCTTCTGGCAAATTTACAACTTCATCAGGAACAATTTGGAAAGGTTTTATATCCTGTTTTAGACTAGGTGCAACAACCTCAGAAGGGTTTAACCTTGCAAGTTCTGCCATCACAAGATTTAACGATGCTTGAGTAACTTTAAATTCTCCAGTTGAAATGTCAGTATAAGAAAATCCAAACAAATCACTCTTTTCATCTTTATAAATGGCACAAATATAATTATTAGAATTTTGATTTAATAAATTACTTTCAGTTAAAGTACCAGCAGTGATAACTCTTGTAACACCACGTTTAACAAGACCTTTCGCAAACTTTGGATCTTCCAATTGGTCGCAAATTGCAACTTTATAATTCTTCTGCACAAGCTTTTCCAAATACGCATCAGCGGCTTTATAAGGAATACCCGCAAGAGGAATTCTACCCATTTTTGCACCAGCATCACGACCCGTTAATGTAAGTTCAAGCTCTTTAGACATTATAAGAGCATCTTCAAAAAAAGTTTCGTAAAAATCGCCAAGTCTATACCATAATAAAATTCCAGGATTTTCCTGTTTAATTTTCAAGTATTGTTGCATTACAGGAGTAGTTTCTTCTGGATTAACATCCCAACTATTTATGTGATTGATTTCAGACTTGGTCATATTATAATATTCATATAAAAATGAAAGGATTTCAACATGGGCTGTTTAAAAAACGTAACAAGAGCAATATTTTTTACGGTTTTAATCGTAGGTTTCATGACCCTTGGAGGTCAAGACTGGATAAAACAACAGTTTATGAATTTTGTAAATCCATCAAAAGATGTTGTACTTGAAAGAGCTCAAAAAGTTGGGGACTTTTCAAAAGTAAACAGAGAATTTGAAATTGAAAAAGCAGCTGGAGTTTTAGGATACAACGCAGTACTTGCAGAACATAAAGCTTCTGGGCAAAAAATGGTAGTTGTGGATTCTGGCAAAAAACAAATTTTAACTCAAGAGGATATCAAATCTTCACAAGCAGAAGAAAAAATCAAAGCAGCAATCAACAAAATTAAATACCAATCAGCAGCGGTAGAAGAATTTCACGTTACAGAACAAGGAACAATGAAATCTTACGGGAAAGAAATTCCATACGTAAAATTCACCGCAAGAATTAAAAAATTCCCAATTGGAGAGATTTCTGGAATAATTTCAGTTGCCCAAGATTCAAAAGGGAATGATAAAATCTTAATTTCCGCTAACGAAAGAAGCAAATATTCGCAATTGATTTCTAATGAATTTTTCAAAGAAATCAAATAAAATCTACGAAAAAAAAATAAAAATAAATATTGACATTTAATTTTGAGCGGGTAGAATAAATATTGTTGATAATTAAATATTGGGACGTCGCCAAGTGGTAAGGCAGCTGGTTTTGGTCCAGCCATCTCGGAGGTTCGAATCCTTCCGTCCCAG
>CAKUTL010000046.1 GCA_934692295.1 uncultured Candidatus Melainabacteria bacterium | reverse complement strand
ATTACTGTATCCATCAAGCTGTTGCTTGCAGATTGGATAATGTAATTAAGATTGTCTTGAGTATATTCCATTTGGTGTGTAAGTTTACCAAGTTTGATTTTTGCAAGATGAAGTTTCAAATCATTTGGAGTTCTTTGAATTGCTTCATTTACATAATCATATGCAAGATATACATCTTTATTTGTTGTGAAT
The DNA here is from genome assembly GCA_934692295.1 of uncultured Candidatus Melainabacteria bacterium. Taxonomy (GTDB): domain Bacteria; phylum Cyanobacteriota; class Vampirovibrionia; order Gastranaerophilales; family Gastranaerophilaceae; genus Zag111. The sequence goes on along the minus strand of CAKUTL010000046.1, from coordinate 12,085 downwards.
TTGTTACTATCTGCTGTATCTTTAGCCATTTCGTAATAAGTATTTGCAAGACCTATAATTGCGTTGTTGTTATAAGTTGCATCTCCCAAAAGTCTTGAATAATATTCAAGTGCTTGTGGATACTTTTTAGTTTCTAATGACATATTTGCAACTCTATAAATACCTTCTTTGTAGTTAGGATTTAAGATGATTGCAGTTTTCAATTCTTCCATAGCAAACTCATGGTCTGATCTTCTTTCATATACACCAGCTAGGTTGATGTATGGACGAGAATTTTCAGGTTTTACATAAATTGCTTTTTTGAATGAATTGATTGCAGCAGGTTGGTTACCTTGTTTCAAATATAATTCACCTTGCAAGTTCCATCCTGGAGAAGAATTAGGGTTGATGTGTAGTGAGTGGTTCAACCAAGTCAACGCTTTTGTATAATCTCCACGTCTAGATTCAACTTGTCCCATATGGTACATAGAAGTTGGGTTGTGTGAATTGTATTTGATTGATTGTAAATAGTATTTTTCAGCTTGATCTAAATCACCTTCTAGCATTGCAATATTACCTAAGTTGTCATATGCAGGTGCAAATTGAGGATTGATTTTGATTGCTGTTTTGAATAAATCTTGAGCATCTTTTCTGTTACCAAGTTTAAGAGTTGCAACACCCATTGCATTGTATGCTTGGTAATATGTACTGTCTAATTCAACAGCTTTTACAAATTCTTGAATTGCTGCATTAGACAAGTTTGAAATATTTTTGATGTATTCAACGTCTGAAGATGTTTCTCTCATCAAGTAAACTAACCCTTGTGCATAGTGAAAAGTAGGGTTATTAGGGTATTGTTTTATTAATCTATCCAATTCTGCTTGAGTTGGAGCCAATTTCCATTGTTTTGCTTGCGAAATCAATTGCAATGCTTTTGCATCCAAATCATTAGGATTTTTAGATAAAATTTCTTTTAGACGTGCATCTGCGTCTTCATAATTGTTATATTCAATCAATCTGCTTATATCTGTATAACTTTTAGATACTTGTGCTTTAATAGGTTGAGCAGCAAACGCATGAGGGGCACATAGAATGCAAGATGTTAAAATCATTGATGTGGTTAATAATTTTTTACAATTCATGTTTTTCCTAACCTTCTAGCTTAAAACTATTCTAAATCTAACAAAAATATTGTATAATAGTTAACGAAAAAAGGCAATAGGTTAAATAGATGGTATTAAACGCAAACTCTAAACAGGATTTAGAAGATTTTAAAACTTATATTTTGGTCGAGAAAAATTTTTCTGAACATACGGCAAAGGCTTATTATGCGGATATTTTGAGCTATTTAATATGGCTTGGAAGTGATGAATGCGAACAAGCAAATTTGTCAAAAATGAGAGAATATTTGCATTTTATGCAAAAATTTAATTACAAAAAAACAACTGTTGCGAGAAAGATTGCATCCCTCCGAACCTTCTATAAATACTTGCATAGAGAGAAAAAAGTTGAACTTAATCCTGCCGAAAACTTAATATCCCCCAAACGACCTAAATCTTTGCCAAAATTCCTCACAACGGATGAGGTAGAAGAGATATTGAGTAATATTAATATTGATACTCCTGCCGGTTACAGAAATAGGGCAATTTTAGAACTTTTATGGGCAAGCGGAATGCGTGTTTCAGAGTTAAGCGGTTTAAATTTTGGAAACTTAAACCTTGAGAATAATGAAATAACTGTATTTGGTAAAGGTTCAAAAGAGCGAATAATTTTGATTACTGATAGAGCAAAAAAATATTTGCAAGGGTATATCGATTTTGCAAGAACACTTGTTGCAAAAGACTATAACTTAGGTCCGATTACGGATACTACTCCGGTTTTTATTAACAAAACAGGTTATAGATTGCAGACTAGAATGATTCGTAATGTGATAAACGATATTGTTGAAAAAATTGAACTTCCGAAAAAAGTTACTCCTCACATGTTTAGGCATAGTTTTGCAACTCATTTGATTGAGAATGGTGCAGATTTGAGGGTTGTACAAGAACTATTGGGACACGCAAGTATTTCTAATACTCAAATTTATACTCATATTTCTATGCAGCATATGAAAGAAGTTTACGATGAAACCCACCCACGGGCTTAATATCGAGTAATTGTATTTTTCTTATTTATCTCGTCCCATTTTTATTCCAGATAGAAGAAATTCAAGTTTTTCTAATTCTTGATTACTTTCTAGTGCTTTCATTGCAAGTTTAAAATAGTTGCCTTTGCCTTTCATTTTTATTAAATTTTCTATTTGTTTTAACAAAATTTCGGTTTCTTCTTCTTTATTGTCTTTGATAATTTTGTACGTTCCATTAGGATAGTATTCAATGGTTTTGTAGTTTTGATTGTTGTTAAAATACTCAACAGTAATTGGTTGACCTGTTTTCTTCGCCATATTTATCATTTTGACATCGACATCTGTTTCAGAGTTTATCTTTTCAACTTTTTGTTTTCTAAAATTGTTATTATCAATATAAATTACATTACCCTCGATTACGGCTTTATATGTATAACGACTTCCGGTTCCTGTTTCTTGGGTAAGTTCTTTTAATTCAAAGTTAAATAATTCTCTAGGAGAGATAGAAAGAGCAACACAAATGTTCTCAAGAGTTGTGCTGTTAGGAAAATGTTCACCCGTTTCAATTTTTGAAACTTGTCTTGGGTGAATACCAATCATTTCTGCTAAAGATTCTTGAGTTATTCCTTTTGATTTTCTAATTTCTTTTAAGTTTTTGCCAAATGCTTCTTTGAAACTAATCATACTTCCTCTTTATAGTATAAGGGATAACTAGTTATTAAATAATGACTTTTAACGCTCTTAATATTTCTTATTCGTATATTTACTTAGTCGTTTTACACTCTATAATCATGTTTAATGAAATAAAATTACGTGTAGGATAATTATTTAGGAAGGCTATTTATATGGATGAATCAAAAGAAGAAAGTTTAATAACCGGTACTCAATTGCAAAATATGATTAAATTTTTGATGGTTTCTTTAAAAGAAGATAAAGCGGTAACCAAAAAAGATATTTCAGAATATTTGACCAAAATGTATGATGTATCTGAAAATTTAAACTCAAAACTCTCTGAGGAGTAGTGTTTGGCGGATTTTGCTTGCAAAAACGTAGAAAAAATGCTATTCTAATCAGGTATATAGATTAAAAGAAAGATTTGAGTTATGAAATTTGATTCAGGTTTTATTCGTAGAATACTGTTGACTATAGAAGAGCATGAAGACTATGTTATGAGTTCAAGAGCTTTGTTAAAGCAATTAGGTATAAATTCTCGTGCGTTAGAGCGAAAATTTATGGGACATATTTTACTTTTAGCAGATGATAAATTGCTTGAATCAACTTCTGTAAAATATCCGTTTGGCTTTGTTTTTGGTGTCGATGGAGAATACAGTATTATTGATGTTGGTTACAGACTAACTGCCAGAGGTTATGAGTTGATTGATATTTTTAGAAATGAAGAAGTTTTTGAAAAAGTTAAAAATTATTCAATCGATAATGCTTTAGAAATTTCTCGACAATTACTTTTGAAAAAAGCAATTGCAAGAAGAAAATCTATTTTCGGTTAAAAAAGTTATATAAAAACGCTATATTGACAAAAAAATTTTGTCGTAATAATATTGAACTCAAGGAAAAAGGAAAAGGAAATTTATGAACTTTAACGCAATGATGATGCAAATGATGATGCAAAGCCTATCAAGAGGTGGTCATTGTCTTGCTCGAATGCGTTAGTTTTCAAGATAAGCAATTTTAAAGCCACCTCTTAGAGGTGGCTTTTTTAGTATTAAGTTTTGATTTCATACAAAGGGGAAAATATAAAGTGATAAAAAGTATTGATAATATAAATTTAGACAGCAAATATTCTTTCAAATCTAATTTGAATAGCAATCCAAGTTTTGGGAATACTAATCTTTCAAAAGAAGCAAAGTATTTGAACAAGTTCATTAAGTCTCAAGAAAATCTTTCTACAACAAGATTTATTCAAGGTACAATGACAAATTGGCTTCCCAAGGCAATATTATCAAGAAGTTTGGTAGATTTTTCAGAATTTACATTTTTAGAATTTTTGGAATCCGGTATTTTTTATTTTGCAGCTCCTTTTCTAGGTGAAAAATTGTTCCGTAACGGTTTGTTTAAAAATATTCAGCCAAAAGAATTGAAAAATAATGTTTCCTCTAATTTGACAAAAAGTCTTGATGAAATCAAAAATTCTAAGTTAGATAAAAATTTGCAAAAAAGATTGGTTTCAACAAAAGCGGGAATTGTGCTGGCATGTCTTGCAGTTCCGGCATTGGAATATGGTTTAGGATTTGCAAAGAATTTGTTTACCTTAAAAGTTTTTAAAATAAGTGATTTTAATAATGTTGCAAATTTGGACAAAAAGAAAAATGAAGATGCAGAATTGAGTAAAAAAGTCGAAACGCATTCTAAAAAAGTTTTGGCAAAAACAGGAATTTTATCAGGTTTGGGTGTCGCTTCCGGTTTGTTGTTGGCATCTAAAGGGCATAAATCAAATATTGCTCAAAAGTTTTCGGAGATTTTGTTAGAGCCTGGGATTGCAATCTCTAAATTGCTTCATAAAGCTGGGGTAAAATCTAAAAGTACAGATAATTTTTTGAAGGATTATTTAAAATTAGATTTTAGTAATAATAATGGAAAGTTGGCATTGAGCAAAGGTCAATTAGCTCTAACTTGTATTACTGGATTGTTCGGATATTCTAGTGCTGCAAAAGATAGAGGTAAATTAGATTTCTATGAAGTTTGGACAAGAGTTCCATTAGTTGTTGTTTATACCATTTTTGGTTCTTCAATTTTAGATTCTGGATTTAAAAAATTTCTTGCGAAAAAAGGGAAATTCCCTGAACTTATTAAATCTGATTCGCAGGGCAATATTGCACCAATTCCAACAAGTAAGGATTTGCCAGTGATTGCTGAAAAACTTTCAAAAGCAAGTAAAACTCCGCTAAATTCTGAATTAGAAACGTTAATAAAGCAAAAATCAATAATTACAGGAGTTCCATATTTATTTAGTGTCGTTGCAATGGGATTTTTATTGAGTGGTGTTTCAAGGTTATGGACACAATATCGCTACAATCAACAAGCAAAAAATAACCAAAACCCACAAAAACCACAAACAGATTTTATAAAAACCAGTCCTGTGTTTAAAGGAATAATTGAAGGATGATAAGTTTAATAAAGTTTATCAGTTGGTTACGTAATATTTTCCCTCTCCATTGGAGAGAGATGTACAAACCTGACACTAAATATTTGTTTTAATAAAATTGGCTAAAATTTGTGCAATTGTTTTGTGGCTTTCTTTTGAATAATGTAATCCATCAACCGGTGATGGGGTTACAAATTCATTCAAATCTAAATAAAAACAATCCATTTCGTCTGAAACTTTTTTAAAAATTGGAAAAACATTTTTAATTTTTTCAACTGACTCAAGATTAAATTGCATTGCAAAAACTCCATCAATAATATTATTTTGGATTTTTACCGGTGGAATTATTAAGATTTTTGTTTTAGAATTTGCTTCTCGAACTGATTGAATTAAATGTTTAAGTCCTGCGGTTGCGGAATTTTTGTCCAAATTATAGAAATATTGTGAATCATTTGTGCCAAGGGCAAGGATACAAATATCAATATCTCTGTGGTTTTGGAGGAATATTGGCAAATATTCTCCACCGCAAAGTTTAATATTTTCCGGATTTTTGAAAAATCCCATGCGGTTGTTCATTCCTTGTTCAAGAATTTCGTAATCAGAACCCAAGAGGTCTGCTAAAATTCCTGTCCAGCGTTCATTTTTAGGATAACGTCCTGAGGTTTCCGGAATATATCCGTAAGTGTTTGAATCTCCGTAGCATAATATCTTTTTCATAATCTTCATTATATGTAAATTTGCCCTAAAAGTGCAATGTTTTATTTGAAAAATATTGTAAACTATTTATATGAATTTGTGGTATCAAACTTTGGAGAAACCTCCATTTACTCCGTCGCCAAGTTATTTCCCTGTTGCGTGGAGCATTTTATATTTTTTGATGGGTGTTGCTTTTGTAATAATTTTATATAAACAGCCATCAAAGGTAAAATCTTATGCCATAAATTTATTTTTAGTTCAATTGATTTTTAATTTTTTGTGGAGTTATATATTTTTTGATTTGCAATCAATTGAATATGCTCTTATTGATTTAAGTTTACTTTTAATATTTTTACTTATTACCATGTTTTATTTTTTCAGATTATCAAAAGTTGCCGGTATTCTTTTAATTCCTTATTTGTTACAAGTGATTTTTGCGATGTACTTAAATATTGGATTGTTATTATTAAATAGAATGTAAAGAAATATGAAGGAGATTTTCATTATTTAGCAACATTTTGTGTTTATTCTCGTTATATAGAGTGAAAAGGTAGAAGGAATAATATTATGAAAAAGTTATTGTTAATGTTTGTTTTGATTGGTTTTACTTGTTTATCTGCTAATGCTGGTGAATTATTATACACTTTAGGTGTTCCAATGCGTTATTCTTCAGGCAATGGAACAAGCCGTTCCGTTTACAGATATGGTACAAATGCTTCTTTCACTCCGGCAAACCAAGCCAGAGCTGCTGCTCGTCAAAGAGCAATCAGACGTTATGATGCAATAACTAAATCTATTGAGAATAGCGGTAGAAATCAATATGGTTATGCTCCTCGCAACTATTCTAATCAACGTGCTGTTGCTTTACAACAACCTGTTTCAAGATTTGATAAAAGTTATTCTGTAAGCAGACCACAAAAATCTTATACTCGTGGTGGAGTTACTTATTATAACTAATTTTTAGTTAAAGATATATACTAAAAAAATTGGGTGATATTATTATATTACCCGTTTTTTAAGTATTATTAAGAATTAGGCCAAAAGAGTCTTTAAAAAACTTATTTTTGGCTTAATATATAAACAAAATCAAAGACATAGGGGATTATAGATGAAAAATTTTATAGTATTTGTGGCAATGTTATTTTCTTTAGTAGGTTTTGCTTGTTCTGAATGTTGTGAGGCACAGCAAATTTTCTATAATAATGCCGGGGTTCCATCACGTGTATCATACGGAGATGGTTCTAGCCAATTTATTAATAATTTTGGTGCAAATGCTCCTTATGTTGTGGAGAGACCTCGTTATCCTATAGTAGGCTATGCAAGACCTGTTCGCCCAACGACTTGTTGTGCGAGACCAAGGTCGCCACATCCTTATATGACTAATAGGAATGTGATAATGAGGAGAACAATGTATTACAGGCATCCTGTGTATCGACGTTATTATGCATATGACCCAGTAACAAATGTTCGTAAGGTCAAAGAAAAAGAGGTTATTTCTCGTTTTGATAAAAACTATACAATTCCACAATCTTCACAGAAAAAAGTTTCATGCGGAGGAATGACTTATTACAACTCTGCAAATCCTTGTAGATAAATTAATTAAGTTTCAATACTGCACTATGTCGGTACGGAGTTGCGTTTTCATTTCTATATGAAAAGAACAAATCATTGTTATGAACTGTACAATATGGACAAACATCAATTTTTTGAACACCAATTTCTTCGAGTTGGCGTTTATTGATATTTTTTAAATCAACAAAAATTTTACCCTCTCTTATTTCATATAGCCTTTCAAAATTACTAACTGATTTAGATAATTTTTGATAAACTTCTTCACCAACATTGTAACAACAAAAACCAATGGCAGGCCCAATAAGAGCTACAATATTTTCTGGTTTAGAGTTAAATTTATCTATCATTTTTTGAACAGTTTTTGAAGAAATATTTTCAGCTGTTCCTCGCCAACCAGCGTGAGCAATTGCCCCAAAATTTTGCTTTTCATCATATAAAATTACTGGAGTGCAGTCTGCAAAGTTTAAGAAAATTCCAAGATTTTTCTCTGCTAAAATTAAAGCATCTGTATCTGGATATTTTTTTGTATTTTTTTCTGCTATTTCAATATGAGAAGTATGTGTTTGTGTTGGAAAAAGTAAATTTTCTCGTTCTATTTTCAAATTATTGCAAATAATTTTTTTGTTATTTTCAATAGTGTTTTGTATATCCTTTTGAAGTTCTTCGCTCTTATAGCAGATACAAATATCACGAGTTGTAAAAAAAGCTTCTGCTTTTTTTATCAAATCGGATTTTAAAATTCTTTTTCCATCTAGTTCATCAAAATAAAACATAATTTGATTGTAGCAAAGTTTTTTTAAGAGATGAATTTTTTTACAAATATATAAGAATCGAGTTTTATTATTTTATTGTTAAATTTTGGTCAAATCTTGTTCAATATGTTGTCTAAAAGTTTCTGAAATATTATTTAAATCCAAAACATCAACTTCATAAGGTAAAGTAGAGTTCTCAAAATCGCTTATAATTTTAAGCAAAATATTTTCATTCAGATTAGGAGATTTTAAAGCTATATCAATATCAGAGTATTTTTTTGCTGTTCCTTTTGTTCTTGAACCAAAAAGATATATTTTACAGTTTTGCAAATAATGATAAACTGTTTCTTTTATAAAACTAATGTATTTTTCATTTAAATCAATCATACTCGTTTTTTTAATTCATTTAAAAGATATTCTGCATCTTTTTGAAAATCAGCAACAACACTAACTACAGAATTTGCAATAGTTTCTTCATATGTATGTGATGTTTGATTTCTTTTTTGTCTGTAATCTGTCCATTTTTCAAGATTAGATAATAACAAACCCATTTGGTTTGCTTTTCTAATTGTTTCGTTAAAAGTTAAAGTATCAGGTAGTTCAACGGCTTGACTGTGCAGAAATCTTGTCAACATTTTGATACTCAAAGAATAAGTATATTCAAACCTGTGAATTACCGCATCTCGAATTGCATTATCATTTTTTTCTTTTGCATATCTAATGATAATTTCATCTAAAGTCTTTAATGCTTTTTCAAAAGGTGTCAAATTTATCATAGTTTAATTTTATTATAAAACGTGCTTTTCTTCAATTGTAACAGAATGTAAATATGAATTCCAAATAGGCTCAAAGCCAGTTATAATGCCCTATATGATATGATATGATATGATGTGGTGGGGTGCGGTGGAGGCAATTGTCTTTTCATGAATTTTTTTATAGCTATGTAAGACAAATTTATTAGTTGGGAAAAATAAAGAATTTTATTTCACAATAAGGTTTTCTTATTGTGCTGAGTAAATTTGTCTAATTATTGGGGAAAAAGTTAAAGAAAGGACAAATTTATGACAGAAGCTTATTTATGGCAACAAGTACCAAATCAAGGTTACAACAAATATGGTAAAGGTGTTGTTGGGCCTGGTAGTAAGGAAGTTTTAGATAGAGCAGTGAATGCTCATGCCGGTATTCCTGCGGGAACTAAATTTCCTGTTACAGATAAGGAAATGATTACAAAAATTGAAGTTTTGAATAAACCAACTAAAATTCCAAATCTTTGGGGTGGTGAAGGTACTGATTACCGTATGAAACGTGGAGATTTGCGAATGACTTATGGAATGCATGATGTTTCGGGTATGCATAAACGTTGGCAAGATAAAGCCGCAGCTAGAGGTAAAACTAAAATATTAGATCAATCTTGTAGTGTTGATATCGGTTTAATGGGTACAACACATAGAGACGCAACAACAGGTGAATATTTGCTTGGTAAATTGAAGCAAAGAGGTGCAAAGTTTAACGCTGTAAAAGATGCAAATATTGGTGTAACAATTCCGACTCCTGAAATGACTCACGTATTGAGTTCAGAAGCCCTTAAAACAGGTGCAAAAGCTGCAGAATTGAAACCGGGTATGATTATTGCAAGTGATGCTTTGGGTGTTTATACCCCTCCATTAGATGCAAAGTTCTTGAAGAAAAACAAACCGGTTGATGAAGCAGGTAAAGCGGTATTTGCAAAATTAGAAAAATTCGTCAACATCCGTGATAAGGCAAATGCTTATGCTAAAGACGGTCATATTTCCGCAGCTAGAGCAGAACAATTTATCGGAAAAGCGTGGAAATTTGTTCAAAAATTCGCTGGAAAAATTAGATAGATAAAACTATATATTAAAAGAAAAGGGGTAGAAATTATCTACCTCTTTTTATTTTGTGCAATTGACGACCCTTTAAACATGTGTTAAAATCATGATATAGGTTGTTTATGGGGCTGTTGAATATGAAAAACAAAAGTTTTGGATTTACACTATCAGAAGTTATGATTGCTCTTACTTTAATTGGTGCGGTTGCAGCAATGACAATTCCTACTGTAGGGGCAAGTGTTCAACAAAGAGCCAGACTTGCTGAGTTTAGGACAGCTTATTCTAAAGCGGAGTTGGCTTTGAGAAGTATAATTTTTGATGAAGGAAGAGTTCCACAATGTTTTACTGTTCCTACTTCTGACCAAAAAACTTTGTATGGTTTAAATACTGCTCTTGCAGCCGGAACTGTTGAACCTAATAGTCCAAATGCTGCCTGTCCTGTTTTGACACAAGAGTTTACCAGATCTATGGGTTCTATCGGAAGTTGTTTGAATAATCCTAAAACAGAAGGGTGTATCCCAAATAACTATCCGAGTGCAAACTGTTTTGATGTAACTGCTGCGGAAGCGTATATGTTAGATAATGGAATGATTTTATTTACACATTCAAATACAGATGGTGTAAGATTGTTTGCATTGGATGTAAATGGTCGTAAAGGTCCAAATAAATGGGGACAAGATGTTTTTACATTCGGAGTTTATGAAGCTGCAACAACTAAAGCCGGTAATCAAGTATATGTTACAGATTTAAAAGTTTTACCTCATCATAGTTGTTTACCAAAAAGTAACAGAACCTCTAAAAACTCAGAAGAAATGTTGAAAGAATCTGCAAGTTATAGATAATTTAGTTCACAAGTCCTGAAGTTTCATTGAACATAATCATGTGAAAATCTGGGCTTGTCATGTTTGGGTTTCTTTTCATAAATTTTTTAACATCGAATTTTTTCAAAAATTTGTCTAATTTTTCGATGATTTTTGCGTTCCCTTCATTTTCAGATTTAAGTTTTGCAATGTAATTTTCGGTCATTGCTTGAACTTCGTCTTCTGTTAATATTGGCAAACCTCCAATTTTAACTTCATCCTTGTCGTCATTTTCAAGGTATTTTTTCTCTTCATTTTGTTGTTGGTTTTGTTGGTGTTGATGTTTTTCTTGTCCCGTAGAAATTGCGGATTCAATTCTTTGACCAAAAGGATTGTTTACTGTATTGAACATTTTTGACCTCTTTTACTTTTTTGTAAATTGTCATGCATGTTTACGGCATTTTTTTCAAAAACTTTAATTTTTAAAAACAAAAGACCAGTAAAAAGATTACTGATCGAAAGTGTGAGTAAATGTATATTTATAAGTAGGTTTTATTATGCAAATAAATCTGCGAATGGTCCTGTTGGGTCTTTGATATTAGCTTCAACAGCTCCATCTTCTGCCAATTTCATACCTGGCATAACGACTGTTTTTACTCCATTTGTTACGCTTGCAACTTCTGTTGCAGAAACTTTGTATGAATAGCCTAAACTTGCTAAAATTGCATTTGTTGAATCTGCAATTGATTTATCTTCAGTGGTAAATTTTCCAATTTTTACACCATAAAGATTTTGTGTATTTTGAGTTAGTAAATCTGTTTCGTTTTTAAGTCCTTTGAATTCTACTTCGCTTTTAACTACTTCTTTTGTTTCTTCTGCTTTCTTTGCTTCTTTAGAAGCTTGTTGACCGATAGCAAAATTATAGTTGTTATAACCGTTATTGAATTCGTTAAATCTGATTGCCATTTCGGTTCTCCTTATGTAATACTCACATAATTACTATCGGCATGTAGTTTAATAATCTTTAATTTCTTGGCTAAATTTGTTAGGTTTTTGTTACATTGCTTAATAATTAAAAAAGACTTCTGCTAATGTAAATGCAAATTTTTTATCTTTGACGATGAGCATTATTAAAAACAAAAAATCCAGATATTTCTATCTGGATTTTTCATTTCGACTGTCAATCAATCTTTTATTCAAAAACTAAACAG
>CAKUTL010000045.1 GCA_934692295.1 uncultured Candidatus Melainabacteria bacterium | reverse complement strand
AGTCAAGCAGACAATTTTAACTCCTTGACTAAGCGTGAAAAAGATGTTTTATTATTAGTTACGCAGGGCGAAAGCAACAAATCTATTGCAGAAAAATTAGTCCTTAGCGAAGTAACAGTAAAAAGCCATCTTGGCAGTATTTTTAAAAAATTGAACGTTACAAATAGAACCCAAGCAGTGCTTATTGCAATGCAAATGAACTTAGTAGAAAAATAGATATACTTTTAAGGAGATAAGAATGTTAGATTATACAAAAGAAGAATTGTTGTCTTTAATTGAAAATGACCCCGAAAAATTTAACGAGTGGAAAAAAGGAGTTGAAGAAGTTGACTTAAGCGAAGTTGATTTTTCAAACATCTCATTAAAAGAAGTTGATTTTTCTGATGTTGACTTAAATTCAAGTTCTTTTGCAGATAGTAATTTATCATTAGTAAATTTTTCCGGAGCAGATTTAACATCCGTAGATTTCACCCGTTCTCACGTATCAGAATGCGACTTTTCAGAAAGTTTGTTAACCGGAGCAGATTGCAGCTACGCAGAAATGATTTATTGTAACTTTACAGATTGTGATATGGCAGGTTGCGTTTTATCTGAAACAGTTTTGACAAGCTCAGACCTTTCTGCTTCTGAAAATTTAGCCTCTGCAAGATATGACAATGATACAGTTTGGCCTGATGATGATATGTTACCGGACGGATTTGACTCTATTTGCAAAGACGATTTGTCTGCTCTAAAAGATGACGAAGATACATCAATTGGAGATTACTAATCAAACACCAGAATTTAATAAGCAAAAAGGTTAGATTTTAGTCTAACCTTTTTTGTTGTAAAATAAACGAAAAAGATACTAAACATAAAAGGAGATTTTATAATGATAAAAGTTGCGGTATGTGGTGCAATGGGTAGAATGGGAAAAGAAGTTTGTGCAGCTGTAAATGCGGATTCTGCAATGGAGATTGTTGCTCAAATCGATATTACAGGAGATGTTTATAAATCTATCGAAGAAGCACATAAAGTTTGTGATATTGATGTTTTAGTAGATTTTACTCAACCTGCATCAATTTACGAAAATGCCAAATATTGTTTGAATAACGGAATTAAAATTGTTGTTGGGACAACAGGTTTGAAAGATGAAGAAATTGAGCATTTGAAAAAATTATCAACAGAAAATAAAACAGGTTGTTTAATCGCTCCTAATTTTTCTACTGGAGCCGTTTTAATGATGATGTTTGCACAAATGGCTGCAAAATATTTTGATAATGCTGAAATTATTGAATATCACCACAACCAGAAAAAAGATGCCCCATCTGGCACAGCAATCAAAACAGCTTTAATGATGTCTGAAGCAAAAGATTCTTTCAAAGGCGGAAATTGTCCAGAAACAGAAACAATTGAAGGTTCTCGAGGTGGAACTTCTTACTCTGATATTCAAATTCACTCAATCCGAATGCCAGGATTTATGGCTTCTCAAGAAGTTTTATTCGGTTCATTTGGTCAAACATTATCTATTAGACATGACTCAACAGATAGAAAATGTTACATGCCAGGAGTTGTCATGGCTGTGAAACATGTATCTGATAAAAATGATTTTGTTTACGGCTTAGAAAATATCATGATGTAATTAAATATTTATTGTTATAAAAGCGGGATGTAGCTATTAGCTACATCCCGCTTTTATAAATGCTTAAATTTATACATCTTTTATAAGGTCATTTATATCAACACCTAAAACTTTTGCAATATCTATAACTTTTAAAATCGTTGGATTTTGACGAGCCGTTTCAATAAAACTTATTGCCGTCCTTGACAAATCAACCAACTCTGCAAGTTGCTCTTGAGAAATCCCCTTTTTCATCCTTGCAAATTTTATATTCAAACCTAACGTTTTTAATCTTTCATCCATAATTTTATTCTATAGGCTTGACAATCATTAGACTATAAAATAAACTAAATTTATGATAAATATATTAAACAAGTGCAAAGTAAACCGCACGGGTTTTACTCTTGCGGAAGTCTTAATCACATTGGGAATTATCGGCGTTGTTGCAGCAATGACAATACCTACACTAATAAACAGCTATAAAGAAAAAGTTATCGTAAATAAACTACCAGAAATATATTCCATCCTAGACCAAGCATACAAAATGTCCATTGAAGATAATGGACCAATAAGTGATTGGGATTTACCTACAAATGTCGAAGAATCTAGATATGAGATAATGAATCATTTTCTTCCTTACATGAAATCTTACCTCGCTTGTGATCACGTTAAAACAAGATGCAAAGAATCGCAAATAATTATTGATTTACTAGGAAAAGTTACAACAGGCTCTTTAAAATATAACGTTATTATAGGAAATACAACCAAAATTACATTTGATAGTAATGGATATTATTCAAATTATTTATCAACAGCGGATTGTAATGGAGATGCAGCATGTTACCTTCTTCCTCCGCATGAAGAAAATATGAGACAAGTGCATACAATAATGGTCAATGTTACAGGAAAAACAAATAAACCACGTTGGGGAGAAGATTTATTTTTGTTCGCAATACTTGACAGAGGAATAATTCCTTTTGGAGATGTTGGTTGGCAAAAAAAATCTGATTGCAATCCAGAAAGCAAAGGAAGCAGAGGCTGGTGGAGCGGAGCAACTTGTGCCGGTTACGTTATTAAATACAAAAATGTAAATTACTTACACTGTGTAAGAGGAAACAAAAAATACTGTATTGGAAATTATAATCCTTAGTAGCTCAATTTTGAAATATTGTAAATTTATATTTTAATTGTAAGCTCAACAATTATTCTTGTAGTAAGATTAATAGCATACAATAAAGAGGGGATTATATATGTCAAAACAAAAAGCAAATATTGCAATTTTAGGTGCTACTGGTGTTGTAGGTAGAGAAATTACAAAGATTGTTGATGAATTAAAAATAGACTTTAATTCAATCAAATTTTTATCTAGTGCTAAAAGTGCTGGAACGAAAATTGAATTTCAAGGCAAAACCTACACCGTAGAAGAAGCAAAACCTGAAAGTTTTGATGGGGTAAATATCGTTCTTGCTTCTGCTGGCGGTTCTACTTCTCAAAAATTTGCTCCAGAAATTGTTAAGCGTGGCGGAGTTTTGATTGATAACTCTTCTGCTTTTAGAATGGATAAAGATGTACCATTGGTTATTGCATACGTAAATGATGAAGATTTGAAAAAACATAAAGGGATTATTGCTAACCCTAACTGCTCAACTTCTCAATTAATGCTTGTACTAAGACCACTTAATGACAAATTTAAAATTAAAAGATTACTTGTTTCTACATATCAAGCCGTTTCCGGAGCAGGACTTAAAGCAATCAACGAATTAACTGAAAACACAAAAGCAACATTAGAAGGAAAAGATTTTGAAAACGAAGCATTTAAAAAACCAATTTCGTTCAACGTAATTCCTCAAATTGACGTTTTCTGCGAAAACGCATATACAAAAGAAGAAATGAAAGTTGTAAACGAAACTAAAAAAATTCTTCACCTTCCTCAAGATTTGCCAATTTCTTGTACCGCAGCAAGAGTTCCTGTATATAATGGACACTCAGAAGCTGTTGATATTGAATTTGAAGAAAAAGTAACTCCAGAAGAAGTTCGTGAAATATTATCAAACTCATTTGGTTTAAAAGTTATTGATAATCCAGAAAATTTTGAATACCCAACTACTCGTGATGCTTCTGGAGTTGACCCTGTATTTGTCGGAAGAATCAGAAAGAATTTGGCGTTTGATAACGGAATTTCATTGTGGTGCGTAGCTGACAATTTGAGAATTGGTGCAGCATTGAACACCGTCAGAATTTGTAAAAAAGTTATAGAAATGGGTCTGTACTAAACAGACCCTTGAAAGAAGGAAATAAATGAGAATAACTAAATTAACAATTACCCCTATCACTTCAGAGTTTAAACACAATATTGTAGAAGATTTCAACCCTGAAATTAAAAGAGCAACAATTTTAATGAAAGACAGGCTTGTGTCTGGAGACGAAATATATGCAGGTGAAGGATTGCCTAGTTTTATGAAAAACTTAATTCCCCAAAACCAATTAGCAAAATATAATATTACTATCGAACCTCCTGTAAAAAATCATAAAAATCCAATTTGGAATTTAATTGAAGAATTAAGTAAAAAAGTCGGGCCTTTTTTGAATAAATAACATCATCAATTATTACTTTTTGTTAATATAATAGGACTTTTTCTCTAGTTTAGGGTATAATTTAGGGGTATTAGAGGATATAGCTTATGGGACAGCTCTTACAAAGAGAAAACGTAGCGGATTTCGTAAAAAAACTGCATCAAAGTGGAAAAACAGTAGTAGTAACAAATGGATGTTTTGACATCCTACATGTCGGACACGTTAGATATTTGCAAAAAACAAAAACATTTGCAGATTATTCGATGGTACTTTTAAACTCCGACAAATCTGTTAGAAGCATAAAAGGGCCAACAAGACCAATTAACAACGAACTTGATAGAGCAGAAGTTTTATGTGCTTTGTCTTGTGTTGATTATGTAGTGTTATTTGATGAAGACAGCCCAAGAAATTTATTAGATGAAATTAAACCTGATGTTTATACAAAAGGTGCCGATTACACAATGGAAACTCTTCCAGAAGCAGATGTTATGAAAAAAAACAACATTAGAGTTGAGTTTATTGATTTTGTGGCAGGTAAATCAACCACAAACACAATAAATAAGATGAAAGAATCCTAAATGAGTGGATATGTTAAATAATAAAAGGATTCTTCAAAAGATTTAAAAACAAAAAATATGTTATATAAGGAGAAAAAGATGAGATCATTTACAGTTGATGAAATTACACAAATTGTAGGGGGTATGTTAACAAAGGTTGCAAGTCCAGAAATTACTCATATTGCACCACCATTGTTAAGTGATGAAAATACTTTAGCTTTAGCTTTAGGAGAAGAAGAAATTGCAAACTTGGCAAACTCAAAAGCAAAAGCTGCATTAGTTCCACTAGGTGTTCAACTAGAAGGTTTTACAACAATTGAAGTTGAAAGACCTAGACTTGCAATGATGAAATTGTTAAATTTATTCTACGTTCCACCAGTTGTAAATAAAGATATTCACCCTTCTGCTGTTGTTGATCCAACTGCAAAATTAGGTCAAAATGTTTGTATCGGACCTAATGTTGTTATTTCACCAAATGCTGTAATTGGGGATAATACAAAGATTTTAGCTAATTCATACATAGGGAGCAATGTAAAAATCGGAAACAACTGTTTCTTCCACCCAGGGGTAAATATTGGTGACAGAGTTCAAATTGGAAACGACGTAATATTAAATCACGGCGTATCTCTAGGAGCAGACGGATTTAGTTTTGTAACTGAAAATCCAAACAACATTGAAAATGCTAGAAAAGAAGGTGAAATTAAAGAAGGTGATGTTGAACAAGTTATCTTCAAAATTCCTTCAATCGGTTCTGTTGTAATTGGTAACAATGTTGAAATCGGTGCAAATACAGCTATCGACCGTGGAACTATCGAAAATACCGTAATTGGGGATAATACAAAAATTGACGATTTGGTTATGATTGGACACAACTGCCGCATTGGTAAAGGTTGCTTAATCGTTTCTCAAGTAGGTATTGCAGGAAGCTGCGTAATTGGTGATAGAGTTGTTATCGCAGGTCAAGCTGGTTTAGCTGATCACATCGAAATTGGTTCTGATACAATTATCACTGCTAAAGCCGGTGTTACTAAATCATTCCCAGCAAAATCAATTATTGTTGGTATTCCGGCTGTCCCAAGAAAAGACTTTATTAAACAACTAAAAACAATGAAAGATGCTCAAGATATATTTGCAAAATTCAGAAAATTTGAACCTATCTTGAAATCTTTTGAAGATGCACACCAAGAAGAAATTGAGGTAAACAAATAAAAAATGGTAACTCTAAAGAAAGAAGTTAAGTTAGTTGGAAACGGTTTGATGAAGAATAAACCTTGCGAGGTTACACTATTCCCGTCAAACTCCGGGCAGATAAGATATTTTGTAAAGGATAAAGACTCTTTTACTGCAAGTGCTGATAACGTAATTGCAACAGATCATTGTGTTGTTATGGGAACGAAAAAAGCACGTGCAATGCTTACAGAACACTTATCCGCAGCATTAGCATTCTGCCACATCGATTCTGTTGATATTTGTATGACAGAAGAAGAAGTGCCAGCTCTTGACGGAAGCTCTTTGGAATGGGTTAAGGCAATAAAAGAAGCAGGAACAGATAAACCATTTTTTGCAAAAGAAAAATATTATACTGTTTCTGAACCGGTTTATTACTTAAATGGAAAAACAAGTCTTGTTATTTTACCATCAGATAGCTTATTTATGTCCTATGCAGTAAATTATGCTCATCCTGATTTAACAAGAAAGTTTATTAACTATAACCCTAAAAATAAATATGAAATCATTGAAGCAAGAACATTTGGTTTTTATCACGATTTAAAAAAATATCAAATGCTCGGATTTGCCCAAGGTGTAACTCAAGATAATACTGTCGGATTTACTGATGACGGCGGATACACAACAGAATTACGTTCTGAAAATGAACCAATTAAGCACAAAATGCTAGATTTAGTTGGGGATTTGTATTTGACTGGTGTAAACCCTCTAAATATGAGATGCCAAATACTCGCAAAAGAAGCTGGACATGCCGTTCATGTCAAAGTTGCAAAAATGTTAAAAGATAAATTAGTAGAAATATAAGGAGAGAAAAATGTCAGAAGAAACTAAAGAAGTTTTGAGCTTCGATACTTTGCAAATTATGGATATGATTCCTCACAGATACCCATTCTTATTAGTTGATAGAATTACCGAATGCGTTCCAGGTAAATACGCTAAAGGTTATAAAAATTTAACTATGAATGAACAATTTTTCCAAGGTCACTTCCCTGGAAATCCAATCATGCCAGGAGTTTTACAACTTGAAGCTATGGCTCAATGTTCAGCTCCAATTTTAATGACAATGCCAGAATTTGAAGGAAAATTAACTCTATATGCTGGAGTTGATGGTGTAAGATTTAAAAATATCGTTAGACCTGGCGATAAATTTGAAATGGAAGTTGAACTTACTAAAGTTAAAGGACCTATCTGCAAAGCTCACGGTGTTGGTAAAGTAGATGGAAAAACTTGTGTAGAAGCAGATATGACTTTTGCTTTAAAATAGTTCTCTGAAGAAATTTAAAAACTAAAAAATAGAGGTTATAATATAACCTCTATTTTTTATTACGAATTGTAACAAATTAACCCTTTAATGAAATTAGATATTTTGTATATACTTTATATATATGTAAACATTAAATAAACACGAGAGATATTAAAAGAGAGATTTCAAAATCCGTTTAAATACAAGAGAGAAGATTAATTCCTATTCCTAATTCCCTAGAAAATTTTAAAACCCGCCAATTCAGCGGGTCTTTTTTTATCCTAAATATTTTTGAATTGTTTCTCTATTAAATACTTCAACACTTGTTTGAGAGTGAATAAATATCATACAAGAAATTATAGATTTTAGAGTATCAAAATCAGAAAAAGACATTTTATTTCTCAAATCATCCATGTTATTTGCTAAAAATTCCATAACAATCGTTTTGTCATTATAAACAAGACTTGAAAAATAATCAAAGGACTCTTTTGATTTTATTCCTTCAAGATAAATTATATCAGGAGCCTGAAATTCAATAAATCTTGCAGCCTTATCCATATTAAAACCAACATTCTCATTAAATTCACATTGGTTTACCCCTGCAAGCTCGTATTTTGAAATACTTTCAAGGGTCATAATATTTTTTGACTTATTCTTTGCAGCCTCTAACAACAAAGAATAAATAACGTGAGTTTTTCCACTCAAAGCAGAGCCACAAACCAAAATTATACCAGGTTTATTTAATGCTTGCTTTACTTCTGCCAAACCGGTTTTAAAAGAAATAATTTCTTCTAATTTTTTAGGTGGTTTGTATATCTTCAAGAAAATTCTCTCGCCCATAATAGTTGGGAATGTTGAAACACTTGCAATTACAATAATATTATCAACTTTAAAGCACAATTTACCAAGCTGAGGAACCTCAGAAACAGAAGGATCTAATTCTGAAAGAGATTTTAATTTTGCAACAAAAGATGAAACCAAAACTGTTGGAATGGAACCTTTATTAGAAAATTCGCCATGCTTTTTAAAGTTTACACCTAAACCATCATCTTCACCTTGGAAAGTAACTTCGTGAATTCCCTCTAATATTGCTTGTTTCAAAATTGCACGAATAATTTTCTGAATATGGTTATCACTTAAATCTTCTTTATGCAATTCATCTTGCCAGTCATAGCCGGAGTTTTCATCTGTCGAAATATTGCCAACAGTTACATCAATTTTGTAATATTCATCAATTTTTTTCAAGATACTTTCTTCTGAAGATAAAACTGGATCAATTTCACATTCTGCCGTTTCCATAATTTTATCAATAGCAAACAAATCTCGAGGATCTGCCATCGCAACTGTTAAAGTATTTTCAATCTTGAATAGCGGAATAATTTTATATCTTCTTGCATCTGAATAATTTATGTATTTTAAGCAATTTGGATCAAGTTGATAATCATCTAAATTTACATATGGAGTATGGAGCTTAGATTCCAAAAACTTAATCAATTTTTCTTCCGTCAAAAAACCAGAATTGATAAGTGCCTGCCCAATATTAATATTCTGAGCATTAGCAATTTCTTCCGCTTGTTCAACAACTTCATATTGAACAAGACCTTCTCTTACCAAGTCATACTTTAAAGTTTCTAATGTTTTGTTTGTAATAATATTCATTTTACTTATCTGAATCCAAATACTTTTGAACTGTTTTCACAACATCATCAAGGTCGAAAGGTTTAGTAATATATTCATCTGCACCTGTTTCTTCCCCAATGAGTTTATCTTCTTCTTGTGAGCGAGCCGTAACCATTAAAATTGGAATATTTTTATACTTATTATCAAATTTTAAAAGTCTGCTAATTTTAAAACCATTTATTCTTGGCATCATGACATCAAGAATAATTAGATCTGGAATAATTTCCCTTGCCAACTTCAAACCATCTTCGCCATTATAAGCACAATAGCAAGTATAATTACAATTTTCTAATACAAATTTAAGGCTCTCAACTATATCTTGTTCGTCATCAACAATTAAAATCTTTTTCATATTCCCTCTAATCACAAAATGTTAATTTAATTATAGTATAACATACTTTTACTTGGGCTTCTTTATTATTACAATATGTAAAAACAAAAGCGTAGTGCAAATTTTACACCACGCTTTTAGATTTTATTCACAAATTCAAACTAGTGAGCCAAAATATAGCTTAGCAATGTTCTAACACCAACACCAGTTGCCCCTTTACAGAATTCTTTTTGAGGCTTATCAATAAGAGCTGTTCCCGCAACATCAAGATGAGCCCATTTTACACTATCTGTCACAAATTCTTTCAAGAACATGCCAGCAGCAGAAGCCCCACCAAATCTTGTTCCAGTGTTTTTCATATCTGCAACATCACTATTCATATTGTCACGATATTCTTGCCACATAGGAAGTTCCCAGTATTTTTCACCTACATAATTTCCAGTTTTAATAATGTCTTGAATAAATTCTTCATCATTACCCATAATACCAGAAGCAACTGTACCCAAAGCTACCATACAAGCACCTGTTAAAGTAGCAATATCAATTACTTCATCTACACCAAGTTCACAAGCATAACATAATGCATCAGCTAATGTTAAACGACCCTCCGCATCAGTATTATCAACTTCAATTGTTTTACCATTTTTAGCAGTGACAATATCTCCTGGTTTGTATGAGCTACCTGATGGCATATTTTCACAAGCAGCAATAATACCATTAACTTCAATTTCTGGGTGAAGTTTAGAAATAACTTTCATAATTCCTAAAATACAAGCAGCTCCAGACATATCATCTTTCATATTTAGCATAGAAGCTGCAGGTTTAATATCAAGTCCGCCACTATCAAAGCATAAACCTTTACCGATAATTGCAATTCTTTTTTTAGGATTTTGTGGAACATACTTCATGTGAATAAATTTAGGAGGTTGTACACTACCTTGAGCAACAGCAAGATATGCACCCATACCCATTTCTCTAATTTTAGGTTCATCATAAACAACAGTTTCAACACCTTCAATTCCTTGTGCAATTTCAGCTAATTTTGTTGGAGTTGCAAATGCTGCAGGTTCATTCGCTAAATTACGAGTAAATTTCATTGCATCTGCAACTATTTTAGCGGCTTCTATATCACTTGAAACATTTGAAAGATAAATTTCAGAAATTCTATGTTCTTTTTTAGTTTTATATTTATCAAAATGATAATTTGCAATTGATGCACCAATTACAGTTGAAACGCCAAAACTATAATCTGTATCAAAATCAAATGCTACAGTTTTTGCTTTTAATTCAATACATTTTTTTACGGCTTTTGCAACATTTTCTCTAACGACATTGTTATCCATATTATTTTCTTGACCTAAGCCAATAGCCAAAATTTGTTCAGCAGGATATTCTTTTTGAGTATGAATTACAAACATTTGCCCAGCTTTACCCTGAAAAGACTCTGGAGCAAATCTATTAACCAAAGCATTTGAAGTTTCTTTACCTTCAAATTTATTTACAACCAAGACATCACACAAAACTTCTTTTGTGTTTTTTACAATTTTAATTTCCATATAAGACTCTCCTTTTCAAGTCAATTATAGCACCAATGTCAAAATTTAAACCTGATACGAATGATGGAAATTATGTCTATTTAACTTGCCCTGTCAAAGATTTTATTGCATAAGAACGTAAATCATATGCTTCTGTATTTTTCGGATTAATTTTAATTGCAATGTTCAAATCATCAATTGCAACAAGATACATTTTTAGCTTACAGAAAATCATCGCCCTAGTTAAATACTTTTCAGCATCATAATTATCTAATTCTATTGCTTTTGTCAAATCTTGCTCAGCTTTTTTTAAATCGCCGCCCGAACGATACAATAATTCTCCCCTATCAGCATAATAATCCGCATTTTTAGAGTTTAATTCAATTGCTTTCGAATAATCATCAATTGCAGAACTGTAATGAGCTAACTTAGCTTCTGCCAAGCCTCTATCATAATATGCCTGATCATTTTTAGAATTTTGTTCAATTTCTTTTGTAAAATCAACTATCGCATCTTCGTATTTAGATAATCCTAAATTAGCTAACCCTCTGTTATAATAAACTCTTTTAAAGTTTTTATCCAATTCAACAACTTTTGCATAATCTGCAATTGCTCCGGAATAATCCTTCAAATAGTACTTAGCTACACCCCTATTATTATAAGCATCTGCCGATTTATTATCTAATTCAATAACTTTTGAATAATCTTCCAATGCGCCTTTATAATCTTTATTACAACGTTTAGCTATTCCTCGATTGTAATAAGCCATTTCATTTTTATTATCTAGCTCAATTGCTTTTGTAAAATCAGAAATTGCGTCCTCAAATTTATTTAGCATGACATTTGTCGTACCACGATTTAAGTAAGCATTGATATTTTTAGGATTTACTTCCAATTCTTTTGTATAATCTGCAATTACATCATCATAAGCCTTTAAGTTAGCATTTGCAATTCCTCGATTATAGTAAATATTTTCTTTCTTCGGATCGATTTCAAGAGCCGCAGTGTAATCTTTAACGGCATCTTTATAATTGCCACTCAAATATTTCGCATTTGCACGTTTGGTATAACTCTCTGCATTAGTTGGATTTAATTCAATTGCCTTTGTGAAATATTCTATAGCAGTATCATACTGTTTCATATCAAACGCAGAAGATGCTACATCCAAATACTGAATCTCTTTTTTTTGTTTTCTCGTTAACTTTTGAGCTGCATATGAAGCAGGAGCGAAAATTGAAGTTCCGCTAGTCATAAGCCCTATCAAAAGTAAACTTGTTAGAATTCTCTTTTTCATAATCAATACCAAAATTGCAACCTTTGAAATTACAATATATGTTAAGAATATTACAAACACGCCTAAAAGTCAAATCAGACGGACTTATTCAGGATAAAGCCTTTAAAAACAAGAGCTTATACGATTAAGTGTACATAATACAATATCCATTCTTTGCGATATAAGAATGGATATTACTTCTTGTAAATATAACCTCCGCAATGGGGTAATTGTTTCAGTTAATTTGTGGGGTAAATGAAAGAGTTAAGTCTTTCTTAATT
>CAKUTL010000044.1 GCA_934692295.1 uncultured Candidatus Melainabacteria bacterium | reverse complement strand
GCTTTTAAAACTTTGTACATTGGAATATGTTCAAATGTTCCAGAAGGACCATACCAATTTAGTATTACACTTGCTTCCTCGTCAGGATGAATATTTTTGAGCTCCCCATTTGAATAATCAAGACCAACACGGTAGCCTAATTGTGGGTAATATTTATCTTGGTATTTTAAGTATAGTGGCATTTTTCGCAATACCCCATCATCTGAACGAGAAACGTTTATCATCCCAATATTTGATGTTGCATCTAAAATCCCTTGTAAAATTACTCTGCAATTTGAATATTCAATAGGGTTTAATGTTTTTGAATTTGGAATTATACTTAATTTGTATGGAATTTGTGGTGGAACTCTCAAGTCGTCTTGTTGGTTATCAAGGTTCATTGAGGTATAAACGTTATCATATTTTTTGAACACGTTTATCAAGGCATTATCTGCTTGAACTCCACTTTTCATTGATTTTACGAACATCAAATCAAATACAATCATCTTTGGGTGTTGAGCTTCAATATAATCAACCATTTTAGCATAGGCATCTCTTCTAAGAGGCCATTCTCCGTAATTGTCTAAAATGTATTCATAACTCCCATCATCAATTGCAACGATTACAATATCTTTGTTGTGATGACGAACTCCAGAATTCGCAATCAAATTTTGTCGAATATCAAAGGTTCGATTTTCCATCGAGTTTATAAAACTCAAAAAGCTTCCATTTTTTATACTGAAAAATAGAAGCACTGCAAAAACTGAAATCCACAATGTATATAAAAATTTTTTTAACATAAATCCAACCTTGTTACTTTACTTTTTCAGTATAATTTAACAAGGAAATATTCGCAAGGATGTTTTTTACTACGAACTTTTGTTCAAGTATTTTGTTGTTTAGTTTTAAAATTTCTGTAGCATAAGATAACTCGTCCGGATGAGTTAAATATCGAAGTAAACATTGTTCGTGTAAGTTCATCTCTTCAAATCCTCTAACGGTGATAACATTTTTATTATTTCAAATTTTGATTAAAATTAAATCAACCTTTTATAGAGTTTGGATAAATTTTTCTAATACAATTAGACGAATTTATTGTTATTATAATTTTTCCAAAAATAAAAAGCAGTTCTATTAAGAACTGCTTTAGTTTTTCTATATCATATTTTTACTTATTTTTGTACTACGTATGTTCCTTTTGAAAGGCTTTGAGCCACTTCGATTGCTTTTTTTAGTTGAACATCATCTTTGTTCTTGATATTTTCATCTGATAATTCAACAACAACGTCAGGTGTAATTCCTTTTTTGTGAATATCGGTTCCATTTGGAGTCAAATATTTTTGAATTGTGATGTTGATACCGGAATTATTTGGAAGTTTGTTAATTTCTTGTACTAAACCTTTACCAAATGATTGAGTCCCTACTAAAACGGCTCTCTTGTTGTCTTTCATTGCTCCAGAAAAGATTTCACTTGCGGAAGCTGAACCTTTATTGAGTAAGATTACTACTGGTTTTGTTGTCAAAACTCCTCGAGTTGCTTTTTGAGTTTCTTTGTATCCATCACGGTCAACAGTACTTACAATTGCTCCCCCATCAAGGAACATATCTGAGATGTAAATTGCATTACTCAATAATCCTCCAGGGTTTGAACGTAAGTCAACTATAAATGCTTTTTTATCAGGAGAGTTTGATAAAATATCTGCAAATTCTTTAGCTGCATTTCTACTGATAAAAGAACTTAGTCTAATATAACTAATGTCATTTGGCATTGTTACATTTTCCGGAACTTTTTGAGAAACAGATTTGATTTCAATTTCTGCACGAGTAATGGTGTATTCTTTAGGTTCTGCATCTTTACGTTTGATAAGTAAAGTTACTTGAGTTCCTTCTTCTCCTCGAATTTGGTCTGCAGCTTTATCAACAGTTATGCCTTTTGTACTTTTACCATCAATTGATAAAATTTCGTCATCTGCTTTTAATCCGGCTTTTTCTGCTGGAGTGTCCTCAATTGGGGCAATTACCATCAATTTCCCATCTTTTACTCCAATTTGAATTCCAATTCCTTTTAATGAACCTTTGATTGACCCTGTTTCATCCGCAAATTCTTTTGGGTTTAAAAATTTTGTATAAGGGTCATTTAAACTTGCAACCATTGTATCTATTGCAACATAAGCATCTTCATCTGTTTGGATTACGTTGTCGTATTTATGATGCCAAGCTGCCCAATTCTGTTCATTGTTTGATTGATCAACATATTTTGTATTAATTAATCTCCAAACATTGTCATATAATTCAATCGGTGTTGATGCTTGGACATTTGATTGCACTACCCAGCCAAACATTGCAAGAAACAATCCAAGTGTTATAATACATTTTTTTGCGACTTTTCTCATTCTTATTTAAAACCTCCAATAATTCCTTCTGATAACCAAGACGAAATAATTATTAAAAAGTTTCCGTCTGCTAGAATTATTACTACGCATATATTATCACATATAAAAAAAAATGTGAAATTTTACATTCCACATTCATTTGAATACTGTATAACTTTTATCTATGATCAAATTGCAAAAGTCTAAATCCTTTATTCAATTCAGGATGAGCATTTGGAAGTTCGTAACATTTAATACATCTTGCTTCGTATGTTTCATCTCCGCCAATCATAATAAGCGGGGAATTTTTATCAGCAGGTTTGCCATCAATTAATCTTTGTGTTCTTGTTGCGTGTTCACAACCGCATTTCATACAAACAGCATGAAGTTTATCAACTTGAGTTGCAATGCACATCAACTCAGGCATTGAACCAAACGGTTCAGCCTTGAAATCTAGTTCTAAACCAGTTCCGATAACTTTTTTGCCTTCGTTCATCAATTGAGAAATAACTTTGACAATATTTGAATCAAAGAATTGTAATTCATCGATAGCTACAACTTCAGCATCTTTAACAAGGCTCAAGATTTGAACGGAATGTTTAACTTTAATTGCATCTAACCAAAGCCCATTTCTAGATTCAATATAATCCCCTTTTGATCTTGTATCGACATCTGGAGAGATAACTTTTACTTTACGTTTTGCGATGATACATCTTCTGATTCTGCGTAATAATTCTTCTGTCTTTCCGCAGCTCATTGGTCCTGTAATTATTTCAAAACTATATCCTTCCATCAATCTATCCCTTTTCTTCTCCCAAAATACATGTTCAATATACACTTTATTATAAATCTTAAAAGCGGAATTTGAAAGTAAATAATTATTAAAAAATAAGCATGCTCTAATGAATATTATAAGCAGAGTTTTTTGATAAAATTTTGTCTTTAAGTTTTTTAAATCCTGTACCGTAGAAATATTTTAATTGCTCTGGAAACTGCTTATTTACATCCAAAAGGTACATATCGTGGACAATAAATTCTTTTAATAAAAACGCAATATCTTCATTTTTTGTCCATACAACTTGGTTTTCAATTCTGCCAAAAACACTTTCAATATCATCTGCAACAAGATATATTAATCTGCTGCCGATAGAGTATTCAATCTCTTTTCCTCCATCGTGAGAATATATCAATCCATATGGTGCAAAAAGGTTATCATATCCGACAATTTTTATATCTACTCCTCTATTATAGGCGTTAGAAAGTTCTGAATCTAAGTGTTTAAAGTCTTTTGCCCAAACTTCTATATATAGAGAATGTTTAGCATTTTTGATAACTTCTTTTAGTTTATTTAAAATCTTTTCATAATCTCCAACCATATGAATTGGTTCACTATAATCTTCTCTAACATCTGGAAGTTTTTTTTCTAAATACTCAATAGTAGAAACCATTTTTCTTTTATATCGTTGAGTCAATTCTTTTGGAGTAATCGGTGTGTATTTTTGTGGCTTTGAATCCGTTGAAAATGCAACTTTTGATGAAACTAAAGATTTTAAAGCATCATATGCTCTCGATTGAGGTATATCTGCAATTTGAGAAACTTCATATCCTGTTGCAGGATATTTTTTCAAAAGTGCAATATAAACTTTAGCTTCGTATGAGTTAAATCCAAATTCTTTTAATTTTTCAACAATATCTTCCATATGAGAATTTTAACAAATTTTTAGGTTTGATACAAGAGTGAATTATATAATTTGAACTCCGTAGTTTATAGTTTCTAAATTATTTTTAACCCAAAAATTTGTCTCTTCTTCAAATTTTTCTTCTAAAGAATAATAAGTTGAACCAGAACCTGTCATAATGGATTTTGGGTATTTATTTTTAATGTGTTTTAATTCTTCGTAATCTTCAAATACTGCCCATTCAAGGTCGTTAACAAAATTTTCTCTTCCTGTGTTTCCTTGAGAGATTTTTTGAGCAAATTTTGTATAAGCTTCTTTTGCAGAAATCCCAAGGTTAATTGGTTTTATTAAATTTACTGTGAAATGATTGTATTCTGAAGGTTCAAGGATTTCACCTCGTCCTTTTGTCATCATACAACCTCCTTTTAGGCAGAAATTTAAATCCGAACCCAATACTGCACACAATTTGTGAAGTTCTGTTTCCGATAATTTTTCATTGAATAGTTTGTTTAATCCATACAACATGCCAGCAGCATTTGTGCTTCCGCCGGCAAGTCCAGCTGAAACGGGAATGTTTTTATCAATATAAACAGCAACCTTTTTATTTGTAATTCCAGTATTTTCAAGGTACAGTTTTCCGGCTTTATAAATCAAATTTTTTTCATTATAAGGAATTTCAGTATTATTTCCGCTTAGTAAAATTTGGTTCCCAGTGCTATTATCTTCGATTGAAATTGTTAAATAATCAAACAAGTTGATTGTTTGCATTATACTTTCAATATTATGAAATCCATCTTCTCTTTTATTTATAACTTTTAAAGTTAAATTGATTTTTGCGGGACATTGAACTTTTATACTTTGCATAATTAACCTTTAGATACTTTTAGCAATTCTTCTGATAACTCTCCAAATTTTTCGATTGAAAGTTTTTCTCCTCGAATATTTTCATCTATCCCAAGGTTAGAAAGAGCTTTTGAAATGTGTTCTTTTAAAAAGCTACCATTTAATAAGCAATTTTTTATATTTTTACGGCGTTGAGCAAATCCTGCTTTTATAACTCTTCTAAAATATGAATAATCAGAAAGTTTTAATTTAGGTTCAGTTCTAACATCTAGTTTAACAAGTGCAGAATTTACTTTAGGTGCTGGATAGAACGATTTTCTTCCCACAAGACGTAAAATTTTTACATCTGCCCAAAATTGGGAAAGAATTGTCAAAAGTCCATATTGCTTGCCTGTTGAATCTGGAGTTGCAACCATTCTTCTTGCAACTTCTTCCTGAACCATAAGAATAATGTCTTTGATTTTGTTTCTGTTTTTATTGTTTAAATCGTCGATTTCTCCCAACAGATGGGCAATAATCGGGCTGGTAATATAATATGGAATATTTGCAACAACTTTAAATTTATCTTCTGTTAAAGATGACAAATCAGTTTTTAAAACATCATTGTGGATGATTTCTAAATTTGGTGCATCAAGTTTTTTTAATTCCGCAATTGCTTCTTCATCCAGTTCAATAACGATAACTTTTTTTGCATATTTAACAAGTTGTTCTGTTACAAATCCTACTCCCGGACCGATTTCTACGATTGTATCTTCAGGTGAGATATTTGCAAAATCGATTATATCTTGAATAACTTCCCCATCTACAAGGAAGTTTTGTCCTAGTCTTTTTTTAGTTCTAAAGTATCTTGCTCTATCGAAGTAATTCATCTTACTAATAATAATACCACACATGGATAAATGTTTACAAAGTTTTATTTGATATTTTAAATAATGTTATAATAAAATATTTAGTGAAGGGGATAATATGGTCAAAGTTGAACAACAAAGATTGCAAAAAGAAGATATTCTAAAACTTTATACTAAAGGTTATACAAAACCCGAAGATTTTAAAATCGGAATGGAATATGAACGTTTGCCTATTTCTGCGACGTCATATAAAGCTGTAGATTATTGGAGTGAGTATGGTATAAAAAGTTTTCTCGAAGAATTTGCAAAAGAAGCAACTTGGGATTATATCTATGATGATAAAAATATTATCGGCTTGAAGAAAAATCATGACACTATTACTCTTGAACCTGGTTGTCAAATAGAAATTAGTGCAGAACCGCAATTAAATATCTTTCATTTAAAAACAAAGATTGAAAAAATCAATGAGATAATAAATGAAATTTTAGAAAGTCGAAATACAATATTACTAAATTATGGTGTTTCTCCTTATTCAACTCACAAATCAATAAATCTCATTCCAAAGAAAAGATATAGAATTATGGCTAACTATCTTTGGGGAATTTTATCAGATGTTATGATGAGAGAAACCGCAGGGATTCAATGTTGTATTGATTTTAAATCCGAAGAAGATGCAATGCGAAAGTTTAAACTTGCAAATAAATTATCTCCATTTATGACTGCGATGTTTGCGAACTCTCCAATAAGAGGTGGTGTTGATACCGGTTATAAAACTTTTCGAGGGTTGAGTTGGATTAATACTGATAATGATAGATGTGGCTTTGCCGGTAAAATTAGTGAGGAGTTTTCTTTTGAAGAATATATTGATTGTATTATGAAAACTCCAATGATATTTATTAAGCGTGATGTTGGTTCTGTAGAACTAAATGGTGATATTACGTTCGAAGAGTTTATGCGAACCGGTTTTATGGGAGAATATCCAACAATTGAAGATTATGAATTGCAAGCTAATCTTTATTTCCCCGAAGTTAGGATGCGTAATTTCATAGAAATCCGAAATCACGATTGTGTCCCTGGCGATTTGAAATATGCAATTCTCGCAATTTATAAAGGTATTTTGTATGATAATATTGCTATGGATGAGTGCGAAGAGTTATTGAAACATTTGCAGTATAAGGATTTGTCAGAACTTCGCTATAATGTTCCAAAACTTGCATTGCAAGCGAATATTAAAAAGAATAAAGTTGCAGATTATGCCAAAGAAATTATAAATATTGCAGAAAAATCATTGAAAAATTCTCAAACTGGAGAGGAATTATTTCTTCAACCTCTAAAAGAACTTACATTCAAAGGGTTATCCCCAGCGGATATAATACAAAAGAAATGGAATTCATCTTGGAATAAAGACCTAAGAAAAATGATTAAATATCTTGTGTCATTAGAATAATTATTTTGTTGAATCAGGTTCTAAGTGGATGCTAGATGTAACATCTCCGAGTTCAGATTTTAATTCTTTTTCAATAGAATCGCAAATTGTATGGCAATTGCAAATAGTCATATCTTTAGGGAATAATAATGTTACTTCAATGCTTTTTTGTGGTCCAAGTCTTCTCGCTCTTAGGTCTTTATAACCTGTAATGCCTTTTGATTTGAATGTTTCTAATATCTTGCAAATCGCATTTAAGTCGCATTCGGGTAGTGAACAGTCTAGTAAATTATTCATTGTGCTTATTGAAATTGAAAGACCAGCTCTAAAAATAATTATAGCAACAATTATGGCAATGATTGGGTCAAGGAGAGGTTGGTCTGTGAGTTTGATTAGTAATAAACCAATGAATACTCCAAGAGAAGATAAAATATCTGTTCTCAAATGTTCTGCATCTGCATATAGTGATACAGATTCAGAGTCTTTTGCAACTTTGAATAATACGGTGCTAACAATGATATTTGCAACAACTGAAATTCCCATTACAATCAACCCAAGTGTTGTATCAACAGTTGTTGCTGAAGGATTTATAATTTTTTTTAAGGCTTCAAAGACGATAAACCCAGCTGCAAATATTATTAATCCCCCTTCTATAAATCCTGACATGTCTTCATATTTGCCATGCCCAAAAGGGTGTTTTTTATCTGCCGGTTCGGATGATTTCATAACAGAGAAAAATGTTAAAACAGATGCTAAAAAATCACTCAAGGAATGGATAGCTTCAGATATTATACTAATACTCCCTGAAATATGACCAGCTATCAATTTTAAGATAATTATTACAGAATTAGAAAATATTGATAATCCTGCTGCAAATTTTTTTTCAGTTTCAATTCTCATACCAGCTATTATAGCAGTATGAAAATAAATATCAACAAGTATCAAGGTTTAATTTTTAAAAATCATCAAACGCAGTATCAATAGGGTTCTTGAATTTTGTAATATTGCCTTGGAATAACAATTTAACAGTTCCGACAGGACCGTTTCTGTGTTTTGCAATAATGATTTCTGATAACCCTTTAGATGAAGCCTTAACGTTTTCTTCCTCTTCAGATTCACCTTTATTGTAGTAATCTTCACGATAAATAAACATTACAATATCGGCGTCTTGTTCGATAGAACCGGATTCCCGCAAGTCTGAAAGCATCGGACGCTTATCATTACGACCTTCAACTGCACGAGATAACTGTGATAGCGTGATGATTGGAACATCAAGTTCTTTTGCTAGAATTTTCAAACCTCTTGAAATAGCTGAAATCTGTTGCAAACGGTCATCTTTTCCGCCACCTTCCATCAACTGCAAGTAGTCGATTACGATTAAGCCTAAGTCCTTTTGCTGTGTTTTTAATCTTCTACATTTTGTTCTAATATCTGTTAGTGTACATCCGCTAGTATCATCAATATAGATTGGAGCTTGGCTGAAATCATTCATTGCCATTGCAAGTTTATCCAAATCTTGTTGAAGCATATTACCTGTTTTTAATCTTTGAGCATCAACTTCGGCATAAGAACACAACATTCTCTGTACCAACTGTGACGCTGACATTTCAAGAGAGAATATACAAACTGGAACTTGTTCTTTAATGGCTACATTTTGAGCGATGTTTAGTGCAAATGCAGTTTTACCCATTGCAGGACGAGCTGCTAAGATTATCAAATCTGAACGGTGCAATCCGCTCATCATATTATCAAGTTCGGTGAAATCTGTTCTTAATCCAGACAATTCATCTTTATGGTTAAATCTATATTCAATGTTGTCCCAAGTATCAAGAACTAAGTCTTTAACGTGTTTCAAATCCGCAGTAGCTTTGCTTGAGCCAATGTCAAAAATAAGTTTTTCTGCTTGTTCAAGAGATCTATCACTTGGTTCTAAGTCATAGCCTTTGCTTACAATTTCAGAACCTGCGTTTATCAATGCTCTTTTAACAGCTTTTTCTTGAATAATTTTTGCATAGTAAGCAATGTTTGAAGTTGTGATAGTATTTTCAACTAAATCGTTTATGTAAGCTCTTCCGCCTACGGATTCCAATTTCCCACTGTAATTCAAAACATCAGAAACTGATACAATATCAATGTTGTCATTGTTATTGAAAAGTTGGAGCATTGCTTCATAAATATATCTGTGAGCAGGTTTGTAAAAGCTTTTTGGCAAAAGGGTATCAGATACTTTTGCTAATGTTTCTGGATTTACTAAAATTGCTCCTAAAACGGCTTCTTCCGCTTCTAAGTTCTGTGGAATTAAAGTTTCATCTACTTTTTTTCTTGTTTCTCTTGGTGTTACAGGCATACTTTTTCCTCTTTAATATAATATTACACAAAAGGAAGTTTCTTTTCCTGTACATGTTAAAAATATTTAAGTTAACTTTCTTGAATAAGTTTAACTAGTTCAATTTTTCTAAGATTCATATCAATATAGGCAATGCTTGCTCTATTTCGTTCTGGAGATTCAATTCTATCTCGAGAATAGATGTTTCTTGCACAGAGAAGTTTCTTTTTTGCTTGGTCTGGATATTTTCTTCTGATGAGTTTTGCAAGTTCTGTTTGTGTGTTTGCAAGCATTAAATAATAAGATTCCCTCGAAGCTGGAGGTCTTGATACCGAGCGAAATGTAGAAATAGCATTGTCATAGTTATAGCAAAGTTCTTTTAAACAACGTTCTTGTCCGTATAAAACATCTATGTATTGTATTAATTTATCGGGTTTATTTTTATAAACTTTTTTCAAGTCATTTAATCTTGCCATCATGTGGATGAAATCCCCATTTCTTTCAGCAACTTGATAACCTTTTAAGGCAAAATATTCTAATTTTCTAGGAAAGAATTCTGTTAATTTACACATTGCACTATAAATGACTCCTGGAAGTTCTGGATTTTTGCCTTGCTCAAGACATTTTGCCATAACTCCTGCATCGTGGCAAAATGTGTCATAATATCGGTCTGCATACCTATCTTGCATTGTTAAAAATTCTCTAGAGAGAAATCTTGGTGAAATATGTCTATTGTTTTGAATTACATAATCTGCAAGCCTTCCAACTTCTGGAATTTGTATTTTTTGTAATAATGCTGGTGTAATTGGCATATTGTTTTCCCCTATATATAAATAAAGAATTTTAAACAGGGAAAATTGTTTGAATTTTAACAAATGTGAATCGTTTCTACTAAAAAACGAGTGGTTATATTTAATAACCACTCGTCAAATTGTTTATAAAGTTTGGATTTGATGTAAAAAATTACATCATTCCTCCCATACCGCCCATGCCTGCCATTGCTGACATATCTGGAGCAGCTGGTTTTTCTTCTGGAATATCTACAACAGCTGCTTCTGTTGTTAATAACATAGAACCAACAGATGCTGCGTTAATCAATGCAGATCTTGTTACTTTTGCAGGGTCAACAACACCAGCTTGGAACATATCAACGTATTTGCTGTTTAGAGCATCATATCCGTATGCACCATCTTTTTCAAGAACGCAATCAACAACTACATCTGCTTTAGCACCTGCGTTGCGAGCGATTGCTCTAAGAGGGACATCTAATGCTGCTGTTAAGATTTTGAAACCAACTTTTTCATCATCTGATTCAAAATCCATTGAATCTAATTTAGAATTTAATTCTTGTTGAACTCTTAATAAAGCAACACCGCCTCCAGGAACAATACCTTCTTCGTTAGCCGCTCTAGTAGCATTCAACGCATCTTCAATTCTAAGTTTTCTTTCTTTTAATTCAACTTCAGAAGCTGCACCAACTTCAATTACTGCAACACCACCAGATAATTTAGCAGCTCTTTCTTGTAATTTTTCTTTATCGTATTCAGAATCAGAAGCTGCGATTTGGTTCTTGATTAAGTGAATTCTTTCTTGAACGGCAGCTTTTGTTTCATCACCAACTACGATAGTTGTTTCGTCTTTAGAAACAGTAACACGTTTTGCTTTACCTAACATTTGAGTTGTAACATTTTCTAACTTGATGCCAAGTTCTTCTGTGAACATTTCACCACCAGTTAAGATAGCAATATCTTCAAGCATAGCTTTTCTTCTATCGCCAAATCCTGGAGCTTTTACAGCTACTGCTCTCAATACTTTTCTCATTGTGTTTACAACTAAAGTTGCAAGAGCTTCGCCTTCAACATCTTCAGCAATCAACAATAAAGATTTACCATCACGAGCAACTTGTTCTAGTAATGGAACTAAGTCTGAGATTAAGTTAATTTTCTTGTTGCAACAGAATACATAAGCATCTTCCAATACAGCTTCCATTCTTTCTGGATCAGTAACGAAGTATGGTGAAATGTATCCTTTATCAAATTGCATACCTTCAACAACTTTCAAGTTTGTACCGAAAGATTTTGATTCTTCAACTGTGATGACACCATCGTGTCCAACTTTTTCCATTGCTTCTGCAATAAGTTCTCCGATTTCTTTGTTGTTACCAGCAGAGATAGCTGCAACTTGTGCAATTTCTGCTTTAGTATTAACAGGTCTAGACATAGCTTTGATTTTTTCAACAGCTGCTTCTACTGCTTTATCAATACCACGTTTCATTGACATTGGGTTTGCACCAGCAGTCAAGTTCTTCAGACCTTCACGAACAATTGCTTGAGCCAATACAGAAGCAGTTGTAGTACCATCACCTGCAACATCATTAGTCTTAGATGATACTTCTTTTAATAATTGTGCTCCAGAATTTTCTAAAGCATCTTTTAATTCGATTTCTTTTGCAATAGTTACACCATCATTAACGATTTGAGGTGCACCGAATTTTTTAGTTAAAATTACGTTTCTTCCTTTAGGTCCAAGTGTAACTTTAACGGCATCAGCTACTGCATCAATACCTTTAAGAAGAGCTTTTCTAGCTTCTTCGTCAAAAATAATACGTTTTGCCATTTTTATATCTCCTTTTAAAAAATTTTTATAATTATTCAATTACTGCTAAAGCATCTTTGATAGAAAGAATTTTATATTCAGTTCCATCAACTTTTACGTCAGTACCAGAGTACTTAGCATAAAGAATTGTATCCCCAACTTTAACGTCCATAGGTTCTCTTTCGCCTTTGTCGTTCATTTTACCAAGTCCAACTGCAACAACTTCACCTTTTTGTGGTTTTTCTTTTGCACTATCTGGAATAAAAATTCCGCCAGTTGTTTGTTCAGTTTCTTCAACAACTTTAATAACAATTCTTTCGCCTAATGGTTTAATCATAATATCCTCTCCTTTTACCTAAAATCTATAACATTCACATTATATTTATATAACGGAATTGATGAAATTTTGATAAAATTAAGGAAAAATTAATTATTGAAT
>CAKUTL010000043.1 GCA_934692295.1 uncultured Candidatus Melainabacteria bacterium | reverse complement strand
AAATTATTTGATGAAATTGCATCTGTTTTGTCATTTTTAGAAGTATTAAATCTATCAAGCAAAACAGGATTGTAAGGGGAAAAATAAATGCCGCAATGTATGGAAAAATATAAAAATGATTTTGCAATAGAATTTGCAAAAGTTATGCAGAAAAATTTGCTTGTGTGGAAGGAATTGCAAAAAACTTATATTAGGCATTTGTACGGAAAAGAATGTATTACAGGATATTTTATATCTTTTCTTTGCGGTTTTATTCCAGGAAGACATGAAAGAAATTATGATGTTCGTCTCCATTTCTGGATAGGAGTTGCACTTTTTATTGGTGCAATCATTACGGCAATTGGTATTGAAAATAAAGATTATCAAAAAGATATTAAAAAAGATTTATTCCCCAAACTTTTAAAAGTATTTGGAAAAGATATTGAATATGGTGCTGGAGGGGATTTTTATAGCTCATCAGGTCCAGTTTATTGTTCAGGTTATATTTCTAATTCGGTTTATGATAATTCAATGCTATTTAAAAAGCCTGTAAGTAATGATTCCGCGGATGATAAATTTACAGGTGTGTATAATGATTGCCCATTTACTATTTCTGAATCAGAAGTTACTAACATTCAGAGATATAAAAATGGTAAATCTGATATAACTCAACTTTTTAAAGGGGTTGCAATGCACTTCAAAATGCAGAAAAAAATTAAATCTCGTGTCTTAATTTTTTCAAAAGGTTTGTTTGATAAAGTTTCTGATGGTTTTGAAAAAGTAGAGTTCGAATACGAAAAATTTAATAAAAAATATAATGTTTATGTTCAAAAATCAAAAGATGAATCTCGTGGACAAATTGAAGCCAGATATTTGTTCAATACGGCATTTATGGATAGATTTATGCAGTTACATACGAGTTTTAGAATAAGTAAAATGCAATGTTCTATTTATGAAGATTCAGTGTTAATTTTGCTTTCAACGAATAAAGATTTGTTTGAGATGAACCATTTGTTCTGTAGGATTGATGACATAAATCAGTATAAAAAATTATTTGATGAATTTGCTTCTGTATTTTCTTTCTTAGAGGTTCTTAATCTTTCTAGTAAAACTGGTTTGTAATATAATTTTTATATGAGAATCTCAAAACTCAAAAAATATGTAACTTGGAACATAATATCTGTGATTGGATATTGCAGTTTAATCGTTGTTGTCTGTTTTTTGATTATGCTGTTTTTGTCTTCTTCTCAAATTGGAATGCGTCGAGATTTAGATAATATTTTCTTTGATTCTACTTTGAGGCATGTATTAATACCATATTTTTCATTTTATAAAGTACAATTATCTGCAGTGGCATTTTTTGCATTAGGGTCAATTTTAGAAAAACGGTATTATTATGAGCAGACACATTTTGGATTGAGAATTTTTGAAAATCACGACAAATTATATTCAATTCTTTTTGTAATAGGACTTTCACTCAATTTTTTACCATTATATATAGTAATGTTGTATTTGATAAAAATGTTTATAAGGTTGTTATAATAATCGGATTTATGCTAAGATAAAGAAAAGGTCAAAAATAATTTTGTCGATGTGGCGGAATGGTAGACGTGCATGCTTGAGGTGCATGTGGAGAGATCCGTGGGGGTTCAAGTCCCCCCATCGACACCATAAAGTAGATAGAGGCTTGTCCTCTAATCTGCTTTATAGTATAAAATGGGTCGGGCTAGAATCTCTTTTTGGGGGTTCAACGCAAGCGAGCAGAGTGCGAAGGCTTGATTGCGAATAATTAAAATTATGAAGCAATCAACCGTAGGCACGTTTAATGCGAGCGTAGCAAGACAGTCCCCCCATCGACAATTTTTATGGAGTTATTGTATGAAATTGGGTATTAAACAAAAAATATTGCTATCTGTAC
Organism: uncultured Candidatus Melainabacteria bacterium; assembly: GCA_934692295.1. Lineage (GTDB taxonomy): Bacteria > Cyanobacteriota > Vampirovibrionia > Gastranaerophilales > Gastranaerophilaceae > Zag111. The sequence continues at coordinate 11,426 of CAKUTL010000043.1, read as the reverse complement.
TTGTATTTATCCCAGTACTATTTATTTTTTTAATAATTAAAAATTTAGTTACTATCATTCCAATTTCACAAAACTTGTATTTTGACCAACAGGAACATTTTGTTGGATATGTAGATTATAAGTTTTTTAAAAATTTATCAACTTGTCATCCGCATACAACACCAATTATTGTAAATGCTCCTCTTTTTATTCCTATGGGTTATTACAAAACTCAAATAGTTGGGGTATCTAATAATAAATGTATTGTTCGTAATTATAGAAAAGATAGTCCTTCTGTAAGTTGGAAACTATCTGAGGAATTTCAATTGCCTATTGATTATTCAAAAGATTTAGGTACATTAATGATGAGAGAAATAAAAAATCCAAATGAAAGACTTGCACATCAAAAAAAATATTGTGAGGCTGAAAAAATCAAATCATATACTTGTTGGCACTTGACAGATGGAACAGATATAAGTAAAGATTTTTCGTATATAAATTTGGGATTAGAAAAATACCAAACTTATCCTTATACTTATTCTCAACAAATTCCACGTCCAAATGATAATTTTTATATTGAGGAGTAAATGGGGTATTTTATAAGCTAATAATTGTTAAATTTTATGGAGAAATTATATGAAATTAAAAACTATTACAAAAATATTTATGCTATTTATTGTGATTGTTGCAAGTAGTATTTCTTATGCTTTGGCTGAAACATTGTATTTTGGAAGTCAAGAACAGTTTAGCAGAAATGTCGATTATAAATTTTTTGAAAATTTATCAGTTTGTCATCCATATACAACGCCAACGGATATAAATGCACCTCTTGGGTTTCCTACCGGTTATTACAAAACTCAAATTGTTGGGGTATCTAATAATAAGTGTGTTATTCGTAATTATAGAAAAAATAAAGCATCCGATGCTTGGAAATTATCTGAAGAATTTCAACTGCCTATTGATTATTCAAAAAATCTCGGTTTATTAGTAACGAGGGAAATAAAAAATCCGAATGAAAGGATCACACACTTAAAGAAATATTGTGAATTAAATAAACGACCATCAGATGCTTGTGTAAATTTGCAAAATGGTACAGATAAGAATAATTATTTTTATCATATAAATTTAGGTCTAGATAAATATCAAACATATCCTTATACTTATTCTCAACAAATTCCACGTCAGAATAAAACTTTCTATACAAATAAGTAAATAGTTTTCCGATGTATTTTGTCTTTTGATTTTATGGCAACAATTTTTCTGTGTTATCATAAAATCAAAGGATTCATATGCTGGTAAATTGTCTAAATTATTACTTATCACGAAATTGGTTCCCAAGATATAAGCTGGGTGAGCGTAATGCTATGCGTATTCCTAATATGAGTCAAGAACAAGTTGAAAGGGCAAATAAAACTAAAAAATTGCCTGACAATTATTGGTTAATGACCAAAAAAAAAGATGACTATGACCAAAATGGCAAAAGGTTTACGCTAAAACGATCAATAATGAAACCTCCAGTATATTATCCCAACACTTCACAAGAAATTAAACCTATACAGGTACCTGTAATGACAATAATCAAAGGGGAAAGGGTTTATACAAAGGATTTCCCTCAGTTTTATAAAATAGTGCCTGAGGGTTATGAAATTGAGAAAAATATTTTTGGCACATTTTTAAAAAAATCAGATGTAAAAAGTGCTGCATTCAATTATTTTCAACCTACTATATACACCTCGCTTGGAGCTGCAACATATTATTTATTGAGTGCGATTTATAAAAGGGTTAAACATAAGTAATTCTCTAGTCGGTTTATGCTTCCGAACTAATTGCCTAAATGGAATATTGCAAAATCATTTTTTTCGGCATATTGTTTTAAGTTTTGTGGAACTTCTTTGAATTTATAACTTTCTTTTATTCCGAAAAATTTACGTATTTTGGCTTTTAATTTTTCAGATTTTGATGTTGAATCCTTAAAAAAGGAAGCATACATTGGGTTGTATCCTTTTTTAGGACCTTGGAAGAATACTCCTTGTGGTTGTGAAAATGCTCCAATTGTTTCTCCATATTGAGAAGTAGGAACAGTATTTAGAATTGCGGCATTTAATTCTTCTGCTGCTTGAGGATTTGTTATTCGTAATTCTTCTAATGATTTACAACCATATTTTTTATAAATATCACTTAATTGATGGAAATTTTGGTCAATGTTTCTGAATCTATAAAGTTTAAGATTTAATAGCTTTTCAAAACCTGTACCATCAGAATCTCTATAAATATGAGAATAATAAATATCATTGCTGTTCATATTAACAATAACCCCTTCAGTTCCAAATAATTGGTGGCTTCTTTGTGTAGGGTTAGAATATGATGTGCTTATTGCATATTTTGAATTTGGTCTAGATGACAATTCTACCCCTTCTGGGTGTGTTGTTGCATGATAAAAATTATGTACGTCTTGAGTATTTAATATTTTTTCAACTCCATTTTCATCAATGTATTTAACGGGAGTTTTTTTATCTAGGTAAACAACAATATTGGTAACTCCATTAGATTTAACTTTTTTTACTGAATCCCCATTGACAATGAATTGACTTGCTTTAGGTGTTTTTGATTGCGGTACTTGAATTGCGCTACGTTGAATCAATTTGATTTCTTTTTGAAGAGAATTTTTTATTGTTTGTAAAAGTTCTTGATTTTCTTGAGATGTAATACCTTTAGCATCAGAAAAAATTTCAAGCATATTGTAGTTATTATTGTAGCGGAGTTCACAAGCAGACTTTATAAACGCATTTTCTGATATGCTACCATTGACAGCTTTTTCAAACAAATTTTGATTTTTTATAATTGAATATAATTTTAATTTATCTTCATGAGGTAGATTTAATTTCTCGGCAAGATAATAAGCATTATATGCTGATTGTTCAATATCTTTAACTCCATGTATGCTACTTGAATCTTTAAATAATGCAGCAAGTTGTAATGTCAATTTATCTTCAGAAGCTAGTTCTGCAAATCGTCCATCCTTGTTCATTTTTTGTAAAATTCTTAATGAAGATTTTGAGATAGTACCGTCTTTTGTTGCAATTTCTGGGAATATTTTTAATATTTGTTGAAGATTATTTTCTGATATTTCTCCATTAAAATTAAATAAGTTTTTTAAGGCTGATAAAGCTGTATTTTGTTCTGCCTTTTCAAGAGGTTTGACTTTTAAAGATGTATTATCTAGTAATTTTTGTACTAATTTTTCGTATTCTTCTTTACTCTTAGGTAAAACTTGAATATCTTGTGAAACTCTTTCATTAAAACCATTGCTTACTAGTTTTGTTAAAAATTTATTTTTTTCTGGAATAGACAATTCATCAATACTACTAATCTTAGAATATTCTCTAAAATTAATAGCTGTTAGAATATCTTTTTCTTTTTCGTATTTATCAAATATTTTTGAGAAATCTTTTAAATCTTGAACAGAAAATTCTCCATTTTTGCCAATTGCTTGATTAATAATTTTTTGTTGTGCTCTTAAACCAAAATGCTCATATGTTCTTTGTATTAATGTTTTGAACGCATCAGAATCAAATTTAGATGGATCTAGATTCTCTTTATTGCTCAAAATTGAAATAATATCGTGATTATATAGTCCTGTTTGTTCTAATTTTTTAGTATATTCAAAAGTTTTTGAGTTGTATTTCCCATTTACTAATTTAATATTATCTAAAATTTGATCAAAGGATAATCCCTTACTAATTTTTAATGATGTTTTTATAATATTTTCAGATAATGGTTTTGATGTTTCTAGTATTGGTTCATATTTTATTTCAGATGGAGATATAATCTTTTTTAATGGTTTAAATGCTTTAACTCCAATATTTTCAATACTTGATATTCGTATAATACCCATATTAATATTTTCCCCAGTGGTTTACCCTATAATTATTAAAACGGTTTTTATATACTAAAATTGCTTATAAATTTATATAGTGTAATATTAGTTTACATATAACTATGATTTTATTAAAAATACTTTATAATCATTATATGAGTATGAGGTGTGATATGAGAAAGTTTTTTGCAATTGTTGTTTCTATTTTGTTTTTTACTGGGGCAAGCTATGCCCAGTATGTTAACTCTTTCGACCAGTATGGAATGAAAACTGGTTCTTACTATATAAATGGCGATATAACTACACAATACAATCAATATGGGCAAAAAACCGGAAGTTATCAAACTAATGGAAATATAACTAATTCCTATGACCAGTACGGTATAAAAACAGGGTCATTTATGAAAAATGGAGATATTACAACCGAATACGACAAATATGGTCAAAAAGTTGGAACATACCATACTAATGGCGATATTGTAACAACATACGATAAGTATGGACAAAAGACCGGTTCATACAGAAAAAATGGTAATATAACTGAACATTATGACAAATATGGAAGAAAAACCGGTAGTTACAGAAAATAAAACTATTTATTAGTCAGTTGATTTATCCTTTTGTTGAATATTCGAGCTTAACAATTTCCCTTTTAATAATTTTGAAGATTTAAAAAATTAAAAGGAGAGAAATTATGTCAATGTTTTGTTTTCAATGTGAACAAACCGCTAAAGGTCAAGGTTGTACAGTTGTTGGAGTTTGTGGAAAACAACCTGATACTGCACATATTCAGGATGAAATTATTAGTTCACTAATTGAGCTTGCTCAAAATTCTGAACCAAATGACGATACAACAAAAACAATCATTGATGGACTTTTTGCAACTATTACTAATACAAATTTTGATAATGATTCTCTCAAAAAGATGATTGAACATCCAAATTTTGACCTCCAAGAAATCTGGCATGGGGAAGAAGACATAAGAAGTTTGAAATCGCTTATCCTTTTTGGCTTGAAAGGAATGGCTGCTTATGCTCATCATGCTTGGGTTCTTGGATATAAAAATGAAGATGTGAATAACTTTTTTTACGAAGCTCTTTCTGCCATTCCAAAAGATTTGTCCGCTGATGAACTTACTGCATTGGTTTTGAAAACAGGAGAAGTAAATCTAAAATGTATGGAACTTTTAGATAAGGCAAATACCGAAACTTTTGGAAATCCTGAACCAACAATGGTTGCAATGGAAATTGAAGCAAAACCTTTCATTGTTGTTACAGGTCATGATTTAAAGGACTTGAAATTATTGCTTGAACAAACAAAAGATAAGGGCATAAATATTTATACTCACGGGGAAATGCTTCCTGCCCATGCTTATCCTGAATTGAAAAAATATCCACATTTAAAAGGAAATTTTGGAACTGCATGGCAAAATCAACAAAAAGAATTTGCAAATATTCCTGCTGCTATTTTATTTACAACAAATTGCATTATGCCTGTCAAAGATAGCTACAAAGACAGAGTTTTTACAACTTCTGTTGTGCACTATCCAGAATGTAAATTTATTGGAGAAGATAAAGATTTTACCCCAGTAATTCAAAAGGCACTTGAACTTGGTGGATATTCTGAACCTCAAAAAATGCACGGTATAAATGGTGGTGAAGTTTTGACTGTTGGTTTTGGTCATAACGCTGTTTTTTCTGTAGCTTACAAAATTGTTGATGCGATTAAATCAAGTCAACTAAAGCATATCTTTTTAGTTGGTGGTTGTGATGGTGCAAAAGTTGGCAGAAACTATTATACAAAATTTGTTGAACTTGTTCCTAAAGATTCTATTGTTTTAACCTTAGCTTGTGGCAAGTATCGTTTTAATGATTTAGATTTAGGTATGATTGGTGAATTGCCAAGACTTCTTGATATGGGACAATGTAACGATGCGTATTCTGCCATAAAAGTTGCAATGGAATTAGCAAAAGTTTTCGATTGCTCCGTAAATGAGCTTCCATTGTCTATAGTTTTATCTTGGTATGAACAAAAAGCTGTTTGTGTTCTTTTGACATTATTGTCTTTAGGGATTCAAAATATTAAACTTGGACCAAGTTTACCGGCATTTGTTTCGCCTAATGTATTGAAAGTATTGGTTGATAAATTCCATATTGCACCTATTACAACTCCTGAAGAAGACTTGAAAGAAATTCTTGGTTAATTGTGATGAGTTACAATTAAAAGAATAAATAAATTTTATTTGCTATAATGTAATTATGAAAAATAAAATTATATATATTCTAGTAGGGTTGTTATCAACTGCAGGAATTGTTTATGCAGATATGTATGTTCCGGATTTTGGAACTATGCCGGCAATTCGTTGTGATATTGCTGAAACGATATACAATCAAGATAATTCTGTTGTAACTCATAATACTTATCATAGAATTTTCAGAATTGATGATGAAGCAAAGAATGTTTATATTCAAAAGGCTCCGGTTGATAATTTGCTTTATATGGATGAAAATAAAATTCAAGCTCATATTCAAACTTTAACGGATGATTCTATTATTTCGGAACAAGTTACGATTGATAGAACAAATAATACATATTCTGGTACATCTCAGATAATGTATGATAATGCAATGTACCAATCTCGGTATGCAAAAGCCGAAGGAACTTGCAAGGCTTTGAATTAACAATTCTGTAATAATTTTTCAAAATTAGTCAATTTTTGATAAGAAAAATCCTTTATAGATATATAGGGGAAAATTCTGTAATGGAAAAATTGTTGACTAAAAATAAGGACTGCAATATTTCTAATTCATTGCCATCATTTAGCGGCAAAACTTTTGTGGTGGGAAAGTTCTCTTTATACAATAAAGAAAAAGAGCTTTCAAAACCTAAAACATTGCTGGATTGTGTGAAATATTTTAGCAAAGTTAATGATGTTGAGCAGGATTTGGTCGGTATTTCTTTTGGGTTTGAAAATATTATTCTTAACGAAGAATTGTCAGATAAAAAAGTTCGACATTTTGCAGAAGAACTTGCAGTTGCGATAGATAACAATTGCGTTTGGCGAGTTAAAGATTTGAAAAAAGAATATGGCAATTTGAAAGAATTTTCATTGGCAAAAGATTTTTTGAATAAAAAGTGCAAAGAGGTTTGGAATGTTTTTGACTCTAAAATAAAAAATATTCCTCATGAATCAATGAAAGCTCTCGGAATTACTAACAAACCAGATTTGGAATCCATATTAGGCGATTCCGTAAGATTCTATGAAAAAGATGGCGGAAATTCTACGTCAAGAATTATTGCCACAATTCTGAGTAATGAAAATTTGGACTACACAATCAGTGATATCCACAAATTTTTAAAACTTCATCACGAAAAAGAAAAATTTAACTGTAATCCAAAAACTATTGAATATTTAATTTCTTCTCAAAATTATGATAAATACAAACTTTTTGATTTAGGAGTCGGAAAATTATCTATTTATAAGACTTATAAAGGATTGTCATTTAAAAATAAATGCAGATTTATTTTCAATAATTTGCGAAATTTGAAAAAATCGGCATAATAAATAAACATTTCTTAAAAATGACATGCAAAAAATTTTATGTTCTGTTTTAATAAGAACATGGGTATTGAATTATTAACAAACAAACCGGTTAAATTTTATCAAAAAGACGGTATAAAATTTTTTGAAAAGTTTCGTGCTGTGGACAAAAACCGCAAACCACTGGAACTTTTTATGGATGAGCAAAATGGTTGTCATACAATTTTTGCAAAAAATCAGGAGGGCAAAAATTCTACATTTGAATTGGATTTTGACTTGCAAAACAGGTCAATGAAAGGTAAAGCTCTTATTGCTGATCCAAAACACCAAGAGATTGGACAGGTTGTTAATCTTGCGGCATTGATGACTTTTTATGAAAATAAATTAAATCATTTTAAGGTTTTTGCATTTAGAGAATCAATGCAATTCTTTGCAAAATTTGGTTTTAAAGTTACTACAGATAATACTGATGAAATTTTGAAATTACTTAAACTTGTTAAAAAATCAAAAGGACAAGAGTTTGAAGATTTAAGACGTCAGGCTCAATTTTTTAGTGATAGGGTTTCCGGCAAAGTTAAAGATGAGGTTCCATCATTGAATTATTATGCTAATAATGTTTTCAGTAATTATTTGAAAGGACTTGCAAGAAAAGGTGAAAGGTTTGATCCTGATAAAATCCCATATAATTCTCGTATGGATTTTTCAGATTGGGAATTTCAAACAGATAATAAAGACTACTTAAATCAGTTGTTCAAAAAGCATGAGATAAATTTCCAGATTTAAAAAGAGTAATAAAATGAAAATTGATAAGTTTAAAGTAGAAGAGTGGTTTAATCAATACGAAAAAGATGCCGTCTATGATTTGGCGGATACTTGTGTTGAATCTTTATCCATAAACGAATTATTAGATTATGTTTATGATAGAGAAAAAGTTTTGATGGAACTATTTGAACGTAAATTAAATTATGGTGATATACATGGTAGTTTACGCTTAAAAAATGCTATCTGTACCATGTTTGAAAATCAAAAGCCTCAAAATGTAACGATTACTCATGGTGCAATTGGGGCTAATCAGCTTGTAATGCTTAGTTTAATTGAACCGAATGACAAAGTTGTTTCTATAATTCCAACTTATCAACAACATTATTCTATACCAAAATCTTTTGGGGGGAAGGTTCATACTTTATTATTGAAAGAAGAGAATAATTGGCTTCCTGATTTAGAAGAATTAGAAAAAATCGTAAGCAATGACACTAAAATTATCTGTATGAATAACCCAAATAACCCCACAGGTGCTGTTATTCCAGATGAAATGCTTGAGAAGATTGTACAAATTGCAAAAAAATCTGGAGCATATATTCTATGCGATGAGGTTTATAGAGGTTTAAATCATACCGGAAATCCTTTCTCTTGTTCAATTGTAGATATATATGAAAAAGGTATTTCAACAGGTAGTACATCAAAAGTCTTTTCTCTCGCAGGCTTACGCTTGGGCTGGGTTGTTGCAAATGAAAATATTATTAAAGAAATTAATCATCAACGAGAATATAACACCATTAGTGTTGGAATTTTAGATGATTGCTTTGCAAGTATCGCAATTGAAAATAAAGATAAAATTATTAAACGCAATATAGAAAAGATTTTGACAGGAAAAAAAATTTTAATGGATTGGGCAAATAATGAGTCATTGGTTCATCTTGTTGAACCTAAAGGCGGGACGACAGCTTTTGTCGGTTATGATTTAGATATTCCATCAAGAGATTTGTGTGCCAAGTTGCAAAAAGAAACCGGGGTTATGATTTTACCTGGTGAAGCTCTTGAGGTTGAAAAATATTTAAGAATAGGTTATGGAAATAATTTTGAACAACTACAAAAAGCTTTGAATATTTTTTCTGATTGGATGAGAAAAAATTAACCTTAAAAACCTTCTTGATAAAATCCCCTTCCCTTGAAGAGGGAAATCTGTAATAAATTTTCAATTCCGTCATTTTGAGAAAATTTCTTGTCCTCCCCATATGTTGTGGGAGGACCGAAATCTTTGATTTCGAGGAGTAGTAGTTATTTATCTTTAAAGTTTTTGATTGAGATACTTCACTTCGCTCAGTATGACGAAATTTGAGAGAAAGGCATCAAAACACATACGGTCATTATTCCCTCACCTATGAGAGAGGGAATATTACCCTCTCCTAAGATTTTAGTATTTTTAAATTACAAAAATTATCCAATAACTGGTGCAACAAATGTTCTTGCTGCTAATTCTTTATCAAGGTTGAATAGAGCTTGTTTATCGTCGCCAATTAATCTTAATTTTGCTAAAACAGTTCCAACATTTGATTCTTCTTCAACTTGTTCTTTCAAGTACCAATCCAAGAAAGAAATTGCAGCTCTATCACGAACTTCTTCTGCTACATCCATCAATGAATTGATGCAAGATGTTACATATTCTTCGTGTTCAAGAATTTGTTCAAAAATTTCTAATGGAGTCGATCCTTTAAGTTCTGGTTTATTGATAGCTCCTAATTCAAGATGATTGTTACGAGTGGTTACGTAGTCATACATTCCCATTGCGTGAGCTCTTTCTTCTTGAACTTGTACGTCCATCCAGTTTACAAAACCAGTTAATTTGAGTTCTGCAAATACTGCTTTCATTGCTAGGTATAAATATTCTGAGTATAATTCTTTATTGATTTGTACATTGAATGCTTGTTCAAGTTTTTTATCCATCATAATTATCTCCTTTTTTATTTGTTAAGTGTTTCTACAATTGCTTTTGCAAGGTTTTCAATTTCTTCCATTTGGTTTTCTTTAATTGTAGATTTTAGGGTTAATTTGTTGCCAATAATTTCAGTATTTTTCAATTGAGAAATTAAATCTGTCATTAATTTTCCTGAAGTTGGAGCCCAAGAACCGTTTTCAATGATTGCAATCTTACGATTTTGAAGATTGTGGGCAACAATATCGTGCAACAAGTTTTCCATAGAAATAAATATTCCATTGTTATAAGTTGTTGATGCAAATACAATGTGTGAATATTTGAAAGCATCTGATACAACGTAAGAAGAATCTGTAATTGATGTATCAACAATTTTTATATCCTTCACACCCAAATCAGCAAGTTTTGATGCTAAAATTTCAACTACGTTTTGAGTTCCACCATAAACTGATGCGTAAGGAATTAGAACAGATTGAATTTCTGGCGTATAAGTTGACCATTTTACGTATTTGTCAATAAATTTGTCAAAATCTTTTCTCCAAACAAAACCGTGCAATGGACAAATCATTTTGATTTCTAATCCAGAAGCTTTTTTCAATAATGATTGAACTTGTGGGCCATATTTACCAACAATGTTTGTGTAATATCTTCTTGCTTCGTCCATATATCTATGTTCAAAATCAACTTCATCAGCAAAAATGTTTCCGTCAACAGTTCCGAAACTTCCGAAAGCATCTGCAGAGAACAAAATCTTATCAACTGTATCATATGTAACCATAACTTCTGGCCAGTGAACCATTGGTGCGAATACAAATGTTAGATTGTGTTTGCCTGTATTTAAAGTATCTCCTTCTTTTACAAGAACTAGTTGTTCTTCTGGTAGTTCAAAATCGAAGAATTGACCAAGCATTGTTTTGATTTTTGCATTACATACAATTTTAACATTTGGATATTTTCTAACAATACAAGGTATTTCTGCACAATGGTCAGGTTCCATATGGTTGATTACCAAGTAATCTAAACTTCTTTCGCCCAAAACGTGTGCAACATTTTCCATGAATTGGTGCGTAACTGATTTGTCAGCTGTATCAAGTAATACAGTTTTTTCGTCCATTAATAAATATGAGTTATATGAAACTCCAGTTGGAACAGGGTAAACCCCTTCAAATACAGATAATCTTCTATCATTTGCTCCAACCCAAAATAAATCGTCAGCAATTTTTTTTGTGTTATACATAACTTTTTCTCCTTTGTTAAAATTATGATAGCACAAAAAGATGATAATAATTATCAAGTTTAATTATTTAATAATTTTT
>CAKUTL010000042.1 GCA_934692295.1 uncultured Candidatus Melainabacteria bacterium | reverse complement strand
CTGCTAGCTCAGGTGGTTAGAGCGCACCCCTGATAAGGGTGAGGTCGGTGGTTCGAGTCCACTGCGGCCCATATAAAGAAGAGGACTGGATTTGAGTCCTCTTTTTTATTATTTAAAATTTTAGTATTTTATAAGTAAAGGGATAATATGAGAATCAACGGTATTAATAACAGCTTTTATGGTAATAATGGAAAAACTAATAATCAACCAAATTTTACTGCATTAAAAAAGATTAATTTTTTATCAGATTTTAATCCTCAAAAATCACTTGAAGATGCAGAAGTTTTATTGGAATTCAAAAAATCCGAACCCCTAAAAAGATTTTTTGAAAAATATGATGGAATAGCAGATTTTTATGAGAGTCATTCGTCCTGGGATCCAATGATAGAAGAATGGACAAGACCGAATACAATGTTAACTATAAAATATAATCCAAATCCTGTAGAAAAAACTATCCAAAAAGAAATAAAAGAACCTGAAAAAATTATAGAAAAAGAAACAAAAAATAAAGGATTTTTTAATAAAATAAAAAACTGGTTACAAATAGGTAAAGAAGAAAATAAAACTCAAAAAATTGAAGCCCCTATAGATGGAACTACTTTAAAACCTCCAATTGAAGAATTGGTAATTACAGATGGTACACCTTTTTCGTCAGAGGTAAGCGAATATGAATCTGTAAGTGGTTTAAAATATAGCATTAGAAATTTAACTGATGCTGATATAGAATATGAGCTTAGTCAAGTGGAAGCTAAAAAATTAGAAGAACAACAACAAGCAGAACAATTAAAGAATATTCATGAAGAGTTAAAAGATTGGCTATAAATTTAATATATACATTGAAGTGTAAATTTTTACATTTGTAAAACAACTTAATTATTGTTGCAGTTTTGTAATAAAAAATATGCTTATAGGGTTGAAAATTGTAAAAAATCAGTTATAATAAGAGAGTAGGGAGAGGTCTTTCGACCTCTTGTTCAACCCCTACATGAAGCTTGTGATAGCAAGTATTAAATGTCCTATTACTACTAGGGCATTTTTTACTATTACAAGCACTTCTTGTTTTGTCATGGCTTCCTCCTTTCTCTACACCTTTGTTCAACAGAAGTTTGTCGTGTATGAGTAAAGGTTTCCACCATCTAGGGATTGCCCTACATGCTGATTGTATCATAAAAGGTTTATTGCTTTATTTTTATGAATTGTAGCAATTTTTATAATTTACTGCTTTTTATATTTATAAAACAAAATTAATAATATTTGTGGTAAAAGGTTTGTCTAATGCAAATAAATAATAATATATTTAAGAAACTTGTGAACAGCAAAAATTTTAAAATTTCTGACTTAAACAAAAAAGTTCCAAATACAAAGGTATCAAAAGACCTTACTTATATGGATATAATTACGTTTCATCAATATGTTCATGCTAGAAAAAATCCTATAGATATTACTCCCGAAGAAATTGAGGCTCTTTCAAAAGAAACCGATGGCAGATTTATAAATTGTTCTCTTAATCTATTACTAAAAAAATTAAATATTCCGGAAGCAATACGTCCAAAGATTAGATATTTTAAACCCAAAACAGCAGGAATATCAGGAAATTTTGAAACTTCCAAACAAAGAATTAATATTGATGAATCTCTAAAAAAAGATACTCGATTAACTCTTATGATGATTAGGCATGAATTGGAGCATTGGAAGCAACTTGTAGATGCTCTAAGATGTGATTCAACCTCAGAATTTATGGTAACAAGAAATGCTTTTACATTAACGTTATTAAAAAAGAAAATAAAAGACGTAACTCCAAATAATAGGGCTTATGTCGAAGATTTACTCGCAAATCGTCATCAAGACCCTGATTTTATTAGATATTACAAACAACAAAAGAAATTACAAAGAAAAGTTATCAAATACCTTGGCAAAATAGATGAAAACTCTCCAGAAGCAAAGGATTGTCTTAGATATATAGAAGAAGTAAACAATTTTAATAGAATTACATCCAGTAAATTGAATTATCAATGCTCTTATATGGAATATACACCTTATGTTGAAGAATATTCACTAGGAGAAAAAATATGTTATCCAAATCAATGTGCTATTAGAAACTTTAAAAGAATAAATGAAGCTGGATTGCAAAAATTAATCGAACTAGAGAAAAATAACCAAGAAACTCCATCTAAAGATTTCAAAGAAATTATAACTCAAAATCCAAATCCATCAATTTCATTCTTCGGGTAATGATTGACGAAAATACTATATATATAGTATAATAATTATATTATTTCGTTTTTACACTAGTCAATTTAGTTATACATCTATTGTTCTTACAAAAAGAAAGAGAGATGTTATGATACAAATTTAGCTATAGATATTTCTATAAATGACAAATATTATTGCTAAAATAAATAACACATTTGATAATATAAAACTTACTGAAAATATGAAATTATAAATGTACATTATAAACTTCGGTATTTTGAATTTTATGTTTAGTTTTAAATTAGGGAAATGTTTTTCTATTACAAATTTTCTCAGCAATATTTCTACTATTGCTAGTAAAATAAAACAACCTAATAGTAAAAAATAACAAGCTATTACTAAAACATATACCATTATAAGATCGGTGTACACTGGTTCATTATCTATTAAAACAGGTTTTACGAACCTATAGATTTGATGTAAAAAATAATAAAGCCAAACAGCAATGATATTTGTAAATAAATATTTTCTTAGATTAAGTATTAATTTAAAAAATTTCATGTAGTAATGGTATTACAAAAAATTTAAAAGTAAAGGATTTAAAATGACAAATAATGAACCAACAAATATAATTGAATTTGCTAGAAAACAAAAAATAAAAATATAAAAGCAATAATAAATATTACAATATTGAATAATGCAAAATAAAAACCAAAATTAAACAAAATTATAAATATATTTTTCAAAATATCATTTTCTATTTTAATTTTAAAATTTGAAAAAAAATATTTCTTTCTTAAATAACTCTCACCAAAAAAAATAATTAAAAAAATTATAGATAAATAGATAAAAAATGTATATACAGAAAAAAATTGTTCTAAAGTAAGAAATAATATATCAAATTTTAATTGTAAATAAAAAGTGAATACTATTAATAATAGCATTATATATGAAATTATAGAAACAATATTCAAAGAAATATATTTATACAATGTCATGCAACAATTATAACATGAGGAAATAAAATGAATAAAAATAATACTAATATAATTAATTTTATACCAAAAAAATATGGTAGTTATATCTTTGATGAAACAATTAAATATCAAAAAATATATAATTTTGATATTGGCACAGGAGAACATGCAACTTGGAATAATGAAGCAGATGCTTTTAAACATGCATTTATGCAAGCCCAACTTGCTCTTTGGACAGGCAAACATATATCTAAAAAACTTGGAGAGTTTCATGAATATCAGGGAAATAAATTTATGGGACAATCCAAAGGTGAATATAATATGGATACTTGGAATAATAGACAAGGAAGAGAAATTGCCCAAGAAATTCTTCAACAATATGGAATCTTATCAACTATTCCTTCAGAAAAGATTAATGATATAATCGCCAAAAAAATTATACAACGAATGAAAGAAGGAAAACTTATATTATCACCTAAAGACAAAAGGAATTATAAAAATTATAATTGTTATAACACACCAACCGGACAAGCAGCTCCAATAGAAAATATGTCTTTAGAAATGCAACCTCAAACGTCTAAATCAAATCTATCAGGATATACAAATCCTTTGACAGGTAACAATAGAATTTTCACAAGGGAAGATGTTGGAGTTATGACTCCAGAAGAATTTGCAAAATATGAAAAAGAAATTGATGCTCAAACTGAATTTTTTAATGGCACAATGCCTACAAATGAAGATTTACAACGAGAAGCGTTTATAAATGGTGAAGTTATTTATGTAAATTCTTATACTAGAGCCGATGGAACCTATGTCAAGGGTTATTATCGTACAAAATAACAAACTGAATTAAATGTCCTATATCACTAGGACATTTTTTACTTTTAAGCATAAATATTTCTATAAATAGCAAATATTATTGCTAAAATAAATAACACATTTGATAATATAAAACCTGCTGAAAATATGAAATTATAAATGTATATTATAAATTTTGGTATTTTGAATTTTACGTTTAGTTTTAAATTAGGGAAATGTTTTTCTATTACAAATTTTCTCAGCAATATTTCTACTATTGCTAGTAAAATAAAACAACCTAATAAGAAAAAGCAAAAACATACTACTAAAACATCCACAAACAGAAGATCAGTGTAAACTGGTTCATTATCTATTAAAACAGGTTTCACTAACCTATAGATTTGATATACAAAATAATAAAGCCAAACAGCAATGATATTTGTAAATAGATATTTTCTTAGATTAAGTATTAATTTAAAAAATTTCATGTAGTAATGGTATTATAAAAAATTTAAAAGTAAAGGATTTAAAATGACAAATAATGAACCAACAAATATAATTGAATTTGCAGTAAAAAGACTCTTTTTAATTATTTTTTCACCTTTTTTATAATTCATTTATTATTTTATATATAAATCGTAATTTATCTTCACTTAAGTTATTCAATTTTTCAGATATTTTATTTAATAATTCTACTTTTGAAACTAAATGATTGAAATTAAAAATATCTTCATACGAAATATCCAAACTTTCCAATATTTTTTCTAATGTTTCAAAAGACGGATAGTTTCTTCCATTTTCTATACGGCTTAAATGTTTTGGATCTATTCCAACCATTTCTGATAATTTATCTTGAGTTAATTTTCTATTCTCTCTAAACTCTTTTATTCTTAATCCTAATAACTCTTTTTTTGTTTGCATATATTCTCCAATACAGAGATTGTATAAGTTAATAAATAGCATCTTAACTATAAATATATAGACTTTATTATAAATATGTGATATAAAATGTATAATAGTGATAATTTATATAGAAAATAAAGGTAAAAAGTGATAAATGAGTAAAGGTTTTACTTTAGCAGAAGTTTTAATTACATTGGGGATTATTGGAGTAGTTGCAGCTATTACCATTCCAGGGTTAATAAATTCGTGTAATGAAGCAACAACTGTTTCAAAAGTAAAAAAAATGAATTCTACTTTATCAAATGCATTAAGGTTAGCTATTGCAGAAAATGATGCCGTTGATTCTTGGGATTTTGAAAATGTTGGTGGAAATGTTAGTTCTACTAAAAACTCTCAAATGTTAGCACAAAATTTAATTCCTCATTTAAAAGTTTTAAAAGATTGTGGTTTCAAAAGAAATTGTATGTTAGATGTTGATTATTACATGTTAAATGGGTCTAAATGGAATACATATTCTAACTCAAGATACAAATATTATTATAGAATTGTACTAATCGATGGAAGCCATTTAATAATAAAAGCACAAGGCACAAATTGTAATATGAAAAATGGTGGAATTGAAAATACTTGCGGATACATTTTGTATGATGTGAATGGAGATAAAAAACCTAATACATTCGGAAAAGATGTTTTTGAATTTGAAATATTAGCAGATGCAATTGTTCCTAAAAAAGAAGATGGTAAAGGAAACGATGGAAATGTAAAATTAGACTATGCAGGAACTAGTGCAGCAGATTATATTATTAAATATGGTAATATGAAATATTTACGAAATATAAAATAGTTAAATTAAAATCTTTTTTCATTTATACTTTCTAATATGAGAAAAAAAACTACACAAAATCAAAATGCCCTCACTTTAGCTCAATTTTGTGATGAATTGTCTATTTCTTTAGCTACGGGTAAAAATTGGATTAAGTTGGGAAAAATTACACCGGATATTGAATTTTCGCCAATTCCTATTTTTTCTTCTAAATACATTAAAAAATTAAAATCCGACATCCAAATTGGGAAAAATCCAAACCTGAAAAGCCGACGCAACAAAAAATTCATCTCTGGCAACAAACTATACTGCGACTACCTTTCACAAGATAACAAAAACATAGAAAATATAAAAAATTTACTGGAATACTTTGATAATAATAACATTGAACCCTCTGAAAACATAATTTCGCTTATCATTGCAGAATGTTCTCTTCAATGTTTTGCTCAAAAATTTTCAGAAAATAAGCGAACAAATCTTCTTGAACAATTTTTATCTAACAAAATATCTCACTCAAAATACAATAAATTAATTGATGATTTAATAGAAGATAAAATTTTTGCTTTTAATTTTGTTAAAAATAATAAAAAAATTTTTACAACACCATTCTATTATCAAAAAAATGAAGATTTACTTGGTTTTTTATACATTTCTTGCAAAAACCTAAATAGCAGAAAAGCCAACGGGGTCTATTATACCCCAACAAAAACAGTTAAAAATCTTATCTCAAAAGTTTTTGAAATAAACAAAAATTACAAAAATAAAAATATCTTTGATCCATGTTGCGGCACAGGTAATTTTCTGCTTCAACTTCCTTCAAATATAGAAATTGATAACATTTTCGGAAATGACATCGACAATCTTAGTATAAAAATTACACGTCTAAATATGGCACTCAAGTACAAAATCAAAGATACACAAATTCTTTATTCAAACTTTACCCAAAGTAATTATCTAAAGTGGAATAATGCAAAAAAATTCGATTTTGTTATAGGTAATCCGCCTTGGGGAGTGGATTTTAAAGAATCTGAAAAAATAGAATTAAAAAATAAATACAAATCCGCTCAAAATAAAACAATAGAATCTTATGACGTAATTCTTGAACAAGCATTAGAAAATACTAAAACAAATGGAATTATTTCGTTTGTTTTACCGGAAGTTATTTTGAATGTTAAAACTCATCAACCGATAAGAGAGATTGTTTTTAACAAAACTTCTACCCAATACATCAAATACCTTGGCAATATTTTTAATGACGTTCATTGCCCATCTATAATTTTCCAACTAGTAAAAACTAAAAACAATTTCTCTACCAAAAATACAATTGTAGAAAATACAAAAAAAACTTATACTATAAAAACTGAAAGAAAAATTAATCCAAAAAGCTTTTGTTTTAACATGACAGATGAAGAATATAAAGTCGTCAAAAAAATTAAAACTTTAAAAAATGCTGTATATCTCAAAAATAATGCAATATTCGCACTTGGGATTGTTACAGGAAACAATTCAAAATTTATCTCTAATAAAAAAAGTAAAAAAAATGAAATTATTTTAAAGGGTTCTGATATAAAAAAATATAAAATTCTTCCAAGTTATAATTACATTGACTTTGAACCAAAAAATTTTCAACAAATTGCTCCGACTAAAATATACAGAGCAAAGGAAAAATTGTTATACAAATTTGTTTCAAACAAATTAATTTTTGCTTATGACAATAATAAAACATTATCACTAAATAGTTGCAATATTTTAATTCCAAGAATTGAAAATTTAGATATAAAATATATTTTAGCAATTTTAAACTCTAGAATTATGGATTTCTATTATCAAAAAAATTATCCTTCATTAAAAGTTTTAAAAAGTGCTTTAGAAGAATTACCAATTCCTAATATTTCTTTAAAAGAACAACAACCCATTATTAAACTAGTTGATAAAATATTAACAGTAAATGATTCTAAACAAATTGAAAAATATAAAAAAGAATTGGATACAATTATTGAAAAATTATACATTTAAATATCCTCCAAATAAAGGATTAAAATTAACATTTTAGCCGTTAAAATGAGAATGGGTAGATTGTAAAGACTTTTGGGAGGGTGGTATGAATAGACTATTTTCTGATAACAATGAAATATACTCTTACTTACCTGGAAATGAAGAAATGTCTGATTCTATAACACAAAATTGGACAGAACAAGCCATTGAGTGCTACCAGATTAATTGTGATTGCAAAAAATGTTCATTAGCAAATGGTCATTATTCGTTTATTTGCCAAATGCCAAAGGTCATAGAAACCTTACTTGAAACAATTGGAGAACCTGAGAAAGAATTAAAAACAGCTTAATATAAATACTAGGGATATGTTCGAAATTTGTGTGTAATCACAACCTCGAACTAATTTTATAACCTAATCAAAAATATTTGATTAGGTTTTCGTTTTAATAAACAAATAAAAAAAAACGAGATGCCCAAAACAGTTGCAGTTGTTTTGGGCAAAATTTGTCTAAGAATGTCTGGTAGTCGTTCTATTCTTTCACGAAATCGTTATTATGGAAGTGCAAAAGTTTTGCTAAATTCCATTGTCTTTGTTGGACATCTTGAATATGTTCTTTAATCTGGTCTAACTCTCCAACCAGAGTTTGCAAATCTTTGTTCCGTCTTACATAAACTTGGGAAATCGGCATCGCCTCCAGCTCGGTTTCTTCTGTCCATGAAGGTAAGAAACATCCTGCTTCAAACATTTTCTTTTCGTCCATAGTCATCACATATCTCCAAAATCTTCAGCTACACTATTATCTGTTCTCGTCGGTTAACAATGAATGGAAGAAGTCTGTTAACTTGAAGTTTCCATACTTGAAAGCATAAGGCTTCTTTGAATATTCACTGTTTGAAATCTTATTTAATGTATTCATTTCTTCTTGAGATAATGAACCAAAATCAAAACTGGTCATCTCTGCATAATCTAACATTAAATCTTCTACATCCATAATCTTTTTCTCAGACATTGTTTCTACACTCCTTAAAGTTTGTTTTCTAATTACATATTCACTATCGGAATGATTTTGTGAAAACTTTAGAAAATTGATTAGTTTTGTAACAAAATTTAATATTTAGACCTAAAACATAAGAAAACACCGCATTTTTTTGAAAAAACACGGTGTTATTTTACAAGTTATATTTAATTATAAACTATGCGATAACTCTTATCCAACCTTTTGGAGCTTCAATTCTGCCATATTGAATACCTGTAAGAGTTTCGTACAATTTTTGAGAAATTGTTCCCATTTTTTCCATTCCAGATGGGAATAAGATTTCTTTGCCGTGGTCAACAATTTTGCCAACTGGTGAAATAACTGCGGCTGTACCACACAAACCACATTCTGCAAAATCTTTTAATTCTGATAAATAAACTTCTCTTTCTTCTGTTTCTAGTCCTAAGTATTCTTTTGCCACATACATCAATGATCTTCTTGTGATTGATGGCAAAATACTATTAGATTTTGGAGTTACAACTTTATTATCTTTAGTTACGAAGAAGAAGTTAGCTCCACCTGTTTCTTCAACTTTTGTTCTTGTTAAAGCATCAGGATATAAATTTTCATCATAACCATTTGCGTGAGCTGTAACAATAGCGTGCAAACTCATTGCATAGTTCAAACCTGCTTTAACATGACCTGTACCATGTGGAGCAGCTCTATCAAAATCACTTACTGTCAAAGTAATAGGTTTAGCTCCGCCTTTGAAATATGGTCCAACAGGAGAAGCAAAAATTCTGAATTGATATTCTGCTGAAGGTTTAACACCCATTACAGGAGCTGAACCAAACATAAAAGGTCTTAAATAAAGAGTTGCACCTGTACCGTAAGGAGGAACAAACTTCAAATTAGCTTTTACAACTTTTTCAACTGCTTCAACAAATCTATCTTCAGGAAATACCGGCATTTCAAGTCTTTTTGCAGTATCAGCCATTCTTTTTGCGTTCATATCAGGTCTGAAAACAACAACTTTACCATCAACTGTTGTATAAGCCTTCATACCTTCAAAACAAGTTTGAGCATATTGCAAAACTCCAGCACTTTCGTTCAAAACAATGTTTGAATCCTCTGTAAGAGTACCTTCATCCCATTTTCCGTCTTTGTAATTTGAAACATATCTTTTGTCAGTTTTGTGATAACCAAAACCAACATTAGCCCAATCAATATTTGCCTTTTCTTCTGTTACCATATAAAATACCTTCCTTCTATATTTAAAACTTTTATTTAACCAATTATCTAATTTGAACAGGCATAATCAAACAAATGAAATCTTCATCACTGTTTGGTTTCAAAACTGTTGCAGATAAACTTGCATTCAAACCAATAATTACTTCATCACTTTCAATAATTCTCAAAGCATCTAAAACAAATTTATAATTGAATGCAATCAATAATTCTTCTGCTGTATATTGAATATCAATTTTATCTTCTGATTTACCAGAATCTGGAGTATCAGCAGACAAAGTCAATTCATTATCAGCAAATAACATTTTAACAATACTTGTTTTGTCATTAACCATAACTGAAACTCTTTCCAAAGCTGCAATCAATTGAGAAACATTTACAATTGCTTGTTTTGGACTTTCAGAAGGGATTAACTGGTTATATTTAGGGAATTGACCATCCAACAATCTTGATATTGTCAAAGTTTTTTCTGTTTTGAAAATAATTGTTGATTTATCTTTGCAAATTTTAATTGTATCTTCATCAATAAATGAAGACATTTTCAAAAATTCGTTCAATGTTCTTGAAGGAATAATTAGTTGAGTTTCTTCTGTAAAACTGCTAGACAATTTTTCTCTAACACGAGCAAGTCTATTGCCATCTGTAGAAGCGATTTCCAAAACACCATCAGAAAAATCACAAACAATACCTGATAAAAGGTTGCTTACTTCATAACCGGCAGCAGCAAAACCAGCTTGTCTAATACCTTTCAAAAATGGTTTTAATTCTACATCAAAACATTTTGTATCATCTATTTCATAATTAGAAACTTCTGGAGGAAATTCAGAAGCAGAAATTCCGATAATATCAAATTTTGATTTTTGGCAAGAAATATTAACATTAGTACCGCCATCTTCTGTTTCGATTGTGATTAAATCATTACCTAATTTAGAAACAATTTCGTTTAATTTTTTAGCCGGTAGAGTAATTTTACCAGCTTCAATAACTTGAGCATCAACGGTAGTAATTACAGTCAAAACCAAATCAGTTGCAGTCAAACGTAATTGATTATTTTCTAAAGTTTCAATCAAAATATTGTATAACACAGGTTGAACAGCTTTTTGAGAAGTAGCTCTCTCAACGATTTTAATACCATTATATAAATCTTCTTTGCTTATTACAAATTTCATTCCCTATACTCCTTAAATCTATTATATATGTAGAATTATAGAATAAATAGACCTAAAAATAAATAATAATTACAAGATATTAAGGATTTTTAAAATCTATAAATTAAGGGACAAGGGAATAAAAGTCTATAGGTCAAATAAGTTGATAAGGATGTAGGTTGGGTTTTCTAACCAAACATTAATAAGTTCCCTCCCCAAGGGAGGAGGGTTAGGGAGAGGGTTTGACAATTCCCCTGTTCACTTTTTCTTTTTTATTTCGATGAAAAAAGAAAAAGTAGAACCGAAAAAGAAAAACACGAATGACCAAATGGTTCGAGTCATCAGGGGCTATGCCCCGAACCCCTATAAATCTTAAACGCATTCGTCATACTGAGCGGAGCGAAGTATCTCTAACTTAACACAAGGTATTTTAACCATACTGTCATTCTGAACTGCGGATTTTGGCAAGAGCGAAGCTCGTCTAGGGGAGGGTTGCGTTGAGCCAGCCGACCCGCCAATAATCCAAGACAGTTTCGGAATCTCTATCCGAACACATTTAGTTAGAGATCCTGAAACAAGTTCAGGATGACATTTTCGTTCAGTTATTTCCCTCCCTAGGAAGGAGATTGAACTATATTTGTTCGGTCAGAGATTCTTCGGGGAAAATTTGTAATGCTATTTTTATTAAATTAACAGTCTATCCCTCAGAATGACGTAACAGTAAAAGACTTATAAACCTATCAACTTTATTTCCTACACATGAGCTGTTAAGGATGGAGCGATGGAAATAAATTGTCTTACTAAATCTGCATCCCATTGAGTGCCTGCTCCTTCTTTTAGAATTGCACAAGCCTTTTCAATTGGCATACCTTTTCTATAAGGTCTATCACTAACCAATGCGTGATAAGCATCTGCTACAGATACAATTCTTGCTGCAAGCGGAATTTCATTACCTTTTAGTCCTTCCGGATAACCTTTTCCGTCAAGTCTTTCATGGTGATATTTAACAATTGGAATTAAATCTCTAAGTGCTTCATTTGGTTCAAGAACCTTTTCAGCACCAATCACTGGGTGTTGTTTCATTATTTCCCATTCTTCATCTGTTAATTTTCCAGGTTTTTTCAATACACTTTCAGGAATACCAATTTTACCAACATCGTGAAGCATTGCACCAATCTTAATTCTTTCAACTTCACTTTCAGGTAAGTTGATTGCTCTAGCTAATGCTTCTGAGTATCTTGATACTGATGTTGAATGACCTTTTGTATAAGGGTCTTTAGCATCAATTGCACCCGCAAGTGATGTAACCATTTCCATTAAGTGGTTATGGTTTATAATCTCTTCATTGTTGAATTTGTGAACTAATTCTTCTTCAAAATTTATACCGATTTGTGAATGACGTTTTGCAAGAACTTCTGCAAATGAATTCAATGCAACATCATCCCAGAAATTGAAGTCTGATGAACTTACAATCGCTGACATACCTTCTTTGTAACCTTTAGCTTGAGAAATGAACATTGCTTGTTCTGCTAAGATTAAAAGTTTTTCTTGATCGGATGAACAATCAGGATATGTGGAAATACCAACTGAAACTTTTACCGGTCCAACATCATCTACAAAACAGCAAGATAAACAGTATGTGATATATTCAGCAAGATATTTTGCATCCCTAGTATCTGTATCAGGCATGATGATTGCAATTTCATCTCCGCCATATCTTCCTGCATAATCTGTATTTCTGATATTTTGTTTAACTTTTTCTGCTAAAAGTTTGATAACTTCATCACCTTTAGCGTGTCCAAGTTCTCTGTTAATTTTAGAAATATTGTTAACATCAAACATAACAACAGACAAATGTGTATTGTTATCTTTAGCTTTAGCAAGTTCTTTTGCTAACATTTCTTGGAAACCTCTGTGGTTATACAAAGAAGTTAGAGTATCTGTATTAGCATATTTGCTTGTTTGTTCAAGTAGTTGAATATTATGGACAAACATACCCATATAATTTGAAATAAATGAAACAAGATTAGTGTTTATATTTGCGATGTTTTGACCAACAAGCATTACACCAATACACTTATGAACAGACATCATCGGGAATATAACTGATGATGATTTAACTAAGTAAGGATTGTTTAAATAATTTATATTATCAATATCCACGATTGTTTTATGACAAAAACTGTTTATTATAGGATTATTTTCATCTGATAAAAATACTTTTGAAGAATACGTATTCCCCGCATTGCTGTATAATTTTAAGTTTATACATTTTGATTTTTCGTGTAAGAGTCCAAAACCTACAAATTTCCATCTCAGTTTGTTGACAAAAATATTATTTAACTGAGCAAATAACCCTGCAATACTCGTGTTATTTTGAAATATATCAGAAATATTTCTCATTATTTCAAAATAGTTAATATTGTTTTGAATAGGATTTGTCAGAGCTTTGTATTCAGAATTATAAGACTTAGCCTTAGTTTTCGTTGTATTGAAATTGTTGATTGTTTCAACAATACTTTCAAGACTGTTTTGTTCAGCAATAGAAATAGGTTTAATTAGTTTATCAAGTTTTTTCTTAGTAGAAGTTAGTTCTTTTTTCTCTTCTTTTTTAGTAGTAGTTTCTGCATTTTTTGCAATAGAAATTAGCGGAGCATTCTCTATCGGGCTTTTAACTCTTTTGATAGGGTTAGAACTCAACGTTTTTTTGTCCGACTTAACGGATTTATTTAATTTTTCTTCTTCTACTTTTTTCAAAATGCAACTACCTACAATTTTATACTATAAGTTTCTTGATAATTATTTTTTGACTAATAATGCGTAATTTTTTACATTACTAAACAATTCTACCTTATCAGCCACTAAAATCAATACTTCAAATAGAGGGAATATTCCCTAATCTACTAACCTTTCAAATCAATCAATTTATTACTACATATATAGTATAAAATATTTTAAGTGTTTTTTCTACCCCATATTCAAATAATGTTAAAAAGTGTAAAATTGTAGAGGATGTAGGTTGGGTTTTCTAACCCAATGTTAATAAGTTCTCTCCCCAAGGGAGGAGGATTAGGGAGAGGGTTTGATAGTTACCCTGTTCCTTTTCCCTTTTCCTCAAAAAAAAACACCCCCGCAAACCCTTACGCCCCAAGGATGTCAAGAGTCAAACTCCCCCAAGTGGCTAGTCGTATTTTTACCTACGTAAAAATACGGATGTTTACAAAATCTTGAATCATATGGTATATTAGAAACATCGGTTAAGGCTCACACCCGAGAGAAACAAAAACTCTTAAAAGTCCTAGACTTTTCGATGGTAAAGCTGTTTGCTGATAGAATCTGGGTTATTTGCACCATTCACTTTTAGGGATTTTGTTTTATAATGTCTGGTATGTTTAACATAAACACAGATGATATTTCTGAAAGTTATGATGAATTTAGGCAGAGGATAAAAGATAACAAGTCTTTCGCTGTTACTGGATTAACTTCTGTTTTGCGACTTTTTCTTTTGTCTAAAATTAAAAACTATTCAAAGAAAAAAGTTTTATTTATTACTTCATCTGAACAAAATGCCCTACGGTATCAGAGTGATTTGAGTACAATTTGTGATTTAAAATCTAGTGTTATGCCGTTTCAAAATATTTCAATGTACGAAACGGTTACACCAAATTTGTACGATTATTCTGAACAAATTAGAATTTTACAATCAAAACCGGATATTGTTTTGTGTCCCGTAAAAGCTCTTTTAGAAAAATTTCCGAACCAAGATTTTTTCAAAAAAAATAGCTTTAAGATTAAAATAGGTGATACTCTAGATTTAAAAAAATTGTCACGAAAATTGGTTGATTTAGGATATAAAAAATCGACAATGGTTAGTGATATGTCTGAATTTAGTATTCGTGGTGATATTGCTGATATATATACTTTGGGTGAAAATCCTGTGAGGGTTGAGCTTTGGGGTGATGAAGTTGTTGATATTAGATATTTTAATAACGAAACTCAAAAATCTATTGAAAAAACTAAAGAAGTAAAAATTTACCCAATATACAAATTTATTACAGCTGGTCAAGAAGAATTAGTTAAAAACATCCAGCAAGATGGAATTTTAGATGATGATGAAATTCCAGAAGAAAATTATTTTGAAGGAATTGAAGTATATCAAAATTTCTTTAATAAAAATCTAGTTTCAATCTTAGATTATTTTGAAGATTATACAATCGTTTTTGATGAAACATCTGAAATCTATTCAAAATACGAG
>CAKUTL010000041.1 GCA_934692295.1 uncultured Candidatus Melainabacteria bacterium | reverse complement strand
AAACAATTTTAATATTGCTAAAATTTATGGAGCTAAAGTTTTTGATGATACTGTTCATTATCAAAAAAAATATAATTTCAATATTGGAATAGGAAATCATGCCACATGGAACAATGAAGCAGATGCTTTTAAACACACATATATGCAAGCCCAACTCGCACTATGGCTTGGACAAGCATTAGCCAAAACAGCTGGGGACTACCATGAAGTGCAAGGAAATCTCTGGATGGGGCAATCTAGAGGAGAAAATAATATGGATTTATGGAATAACCAACAAGGAAGAGAAATTGCCAGAGAAATAGTCCAACAATATGGACCAGTTGCAACAATTCCATTTCAACAAAAAATTAATAATATTATTGCAGAAAAAGTTATTAACAGGATGAAAAAAGGACAATTAATTACCACCCCAACAGATACTAGAATATACAAACCTAAGGGCTTTAAAGGGTCAATAACAGGACCCGCAGCCCAATTATATACGAAAGAAGATATAAAAAATATGACTAATAAAGAATTTGAAGAAAAGGAAAAAGAAATAATGGAACAAATAAAAACTATAGGATTACCTTCAAAAAAAGAACTTTATAATAATACTAGTACTTTTCAAAAATCAGAAAAACAAACAGGAAAATGGGTAACAATAAATGGAAACCATGTTCTTATCAAAGATTAATTAAAAATCATTTACGACAAGAACTCTTTGTGCTAAAATCATTTAGCACAGTTTAGATAAAGGAGAGATTATAATGGCAGATGCAAAAATTTTAGCAACAATTGAGAGAACAGATACTGAACAATTACAAATTTCTGTTAGCGAATACAAAGGCAGAAGTTATTTAAATATGAGAATATTTTACACAACTGATGATGGTGCTACTTGGTTACCAACTAAAAAAGGTGTAACTTTTACTCCTGACCAATTAGACATCTTGACAGAAGCTATTGAAGAAGCTAAACAAGAATTTATGTCAGCAGATGCTGAATAATCAAAGATAAAAATATTATAATAAAAAGGATTATCAAAAATGGAAGATGGTATTCAGAACAAATTATTTGAAGTTCCGTCACGTAAATTAACACTAAAAAAACGTGAACCATCTGAAGTGGCTGATAATCCTTATTTTATTTCTCACAAATACGCAGTTTGTCTTGTAAATCTCAAAGCATTAGGAGTAAAAACGTTCAGCTACTTAATTCCTCCTGAAATGCAATCTAAAATAAAAATAGGTCAAGCATTACTCGTTCCTTTTGGTCGCCAAGGATTAATCAACGCATTTTGTGTAGGTTTTTCAGAATATTTACCTCCAGAAATAAGAGCAAAAAAAGTTAACAAGATTTTAGACGAAACTCCACTATTTTCAGTTGAATACCTAAAACTTTTAGAGTGGGTTGCAAATTATTATTGTTCAGATTTGATAACAGTTTTAAATACCGCAATCCCACTAAAACTAATCGAAAAATCTCTAAAAACAGAACAAATAATAGAATTTGTAAAAACAGATGGTGCAACCAAAAGACAACTAGAAATCTTAGAACAATTAAAAACTCTTGGAAAAATTTCACTAATTGATTTTGAAAAAAAAGCAAAAACGACCCGTGCAACAATTAAAAAATTAGAAACCTTAGGTTGTATAAAATTAACCGAAGAACAAATTTACAGAAATCCTTTAGACATTTTACACATTGATAAAAAAGAGGATTTATTTACCCTTTCTGAAACTCAACAGAAAGTTTATGAAGGAATTTCGGAACAAATTAAAATACAAAAATCTCCACAAATTTTGCTACACGGAGTTACGGCGAGTGGAAAAACAGAAGTTTATTTCAAACTAATCGATGACACTATTAAAGCTGGGAAAAATGTTCTATTTTTAGCTCCAGAAATAGCTTTAGCTTCTCAATTGACCAAAAGACTAGCAAAAAAATTCGGAACTCAAGATGTTGCAATTTGGCACAGTAGCATTTCCGAAGGTGAAAGATACGATGTTTGGCAAAAACTTTATAAGAATGAAATAAAAATTCTTGCAGGAGCAAGATCGGCAGTATTTGCCCCTCTAAAAGATATCGGATTAATAATTATCGATGAAGAACACGAAAGTGCATATAAACAAACCTCCCCAGCACCAAGATATGATGCAAGACTTGTTGCAAGAAAATTGGCAGAATTTAATAACTGTCCACTAATTTTAGGTTCCGCAACCCCGGATATTTCAAGTTACTATAGGGCGGTAAATTCAAACCACTTGTTTGAAATGTTAAAACGCTACAACAACGCTAAAGTTGCACCGGTAACAGTAATCAATATGCAAGAATATGGCCGAGCAGCCTACAAAAGTCAGATTTCTAAACCTCTACAAACTGCAATTCAAGAAACACTTGATAACAATCAACAGGTAATTTTACTAATAAATCGAAGAGGTTATTCAACATACACGCAATGCCAAGGTTGCGGACACGTAATTGAATGCCCTAATTGTGCAATCCCAATGATTTGGCACGCAAAAGATAAAATGCTAAAATGTCACTACTGCAACCACGTTGAATATTTCCCAGATGTATGTCCAAACTGTGGTTTTGAAGGATTAAAAAATTCTGGCACAGGAACTCAAAAAATTGAGCAATTAATAAAAGAACTTTATCCAAGCTACAATGTTGAAAGAATTGATAGTGATGTACTAGTTCGCAAAGGCGAACATATCAGACTTTTAGAAAAATTCCAACGTGGAGATATCGATATTTTAGTAGGAACTCAAATGATTGCAAAAGGTCTAGACAATCCAAATGTAACATTAGTTGGAGTAATTTCAGCCGATGCAAGTTTCAACCTCCCAGATTTTAGAGCCTCAGAACGGGGATTTCAACTTTTAACACAAGTTGCAGGGCGAGCAGGAAGAGGAGAATTCAAAGGGCGAGTATTTTTCCAAACATACAACCCAGAATATTATGCTCTTGAAAGTGCAAAATCGCAAAATTACTCAGAGTTCTACGAAAAAGAAATTCAATCCAGAGAAGATTTTGATTACCCACCATTTAGCCAAATTATCCGACTAATTTTGAGTTCCACAAACAACTTCCGAGCAGAAAAAGCCGCTCAAGAAATTGCACTACGACTTTGCACAATGATTGAAAAATTTGGTTTTGGAGAAAGGTTAGAAGTTCTTGGTCCAACCCCTTGTGTAATTGAGAGAATCAATAGCTATTACAGATTTCAAATAATTATAAAAAACAAACTCGACCAAAAAGGACACCAATTTATATCAAGTTTCCTAAACAAAATTACGGCTCCAAAAGATATAAGAATGACTATTGACGTCGATCCATTAGATATTTTATAAACAAAAAGAAAAGGCAGGTTACACAACCTGACCTCATTTAGACTCAATTATTTGTATATTTTATTATAAGCTTATTTATATTTGACTATGCTATCTAACATCAACCAATGCAGTCAAGCTAATCTACAATCGCTTAACTTAGTTATATGTAAGAACTTGCACTTAAATATTTTATACCTTGTAAAAAACTCCGCACAAAACTGAGTAATCAAGTTCTCGTTCTGTTGTATTGTAACAAAAAATTATTTCTTTGTCAACACTCTTACAAGATTCAATAAAAGCATAATGCCAACAAGAGCTAAAGTTAAAAAGAAATCATATTTTATTGCATTATGACTCGCAAATAAACATGCCAGACCACCCGCAATAATTGCAACAGATGTCAAAATACAAACAGTTTTCTTTTGAGAAAATCCTGCATGCAATAACTTGTGATGAATATGCTCTGCATCAGCAACAAATGGTGATTGCCCCTTGCAAATTCTACGCAAACTAGCGTAAGTAATATCAATAATTGGCACAGCTAAAACGACAAAAGGAAGTAAAATAGCCAAAGTTGCAACTTTCATAACTCCAGTAATAGAAATTGTTGCAAGTAAAAAACCAGAGAACAATGAACCACTATCGCCCATAAATATTTTAGCTGGATTGAAATTAAAAGTTAAAAACGCTAACATTGAACCTGCTAAAATAAATCCAATTAAAGCACTAATTGGGTTTGGAGGAGATAAAGTAATCGCCAAAATAGCTAATGTTACTGCGTTTACCGTAACAACAGAGCCAGCAAGTCCATCAACACCATCAATAAAATTCATTGCGTTAGAAATTCCGACAATCCATAACAAAGTTATAGGATATGAAAACCACCCTAAATCAATACCCCCAAAGAAAGGAACACTATTGATTTGCACCCCTAAAAGGTACACAACAGTCGCAATTGAAACTTGAATTAACAACTTAAATTTTGCACCAAGTCCATAGACGTCATCAATTAATCCTAACAGAAACATCAAAGAACCGCCAAGCAAAATTCCTGAAACAAGCTTCCCATATGGGTAATAACTCAATAAAACTAAGAATAAAAACGTTAACATCGTGCTTGCCCAAATCGCAACACCACCAATTCTGGAAATTGGTTTGGTATGAATTTTTCTTGCATTTGGAACGTCAACTAAACCTTCCTTTTTTGAAAAGCTAATTACCATAGGAACCAAGAATACCCCAAAGATATAGGCTATAATTGTTCCGATTATATGTGCATGTGTTAACCTGATAATAATAATTCTTCTCCTTAGTTATATAATGGGTGTTTTTTGCACAAATCAAGAGATTTAGCTCTCAATTCTTTTAGTGCAACTTCATTATCTGACGAAAATACCGCAGATGCAATAATTTTTGCAACTTCCTTCATATCTTCTTCTTTAAAACCTCTTGTTGTTACAGCAGGAGTACCCAATCTGATACCACTTGTAACAAATGGACTTTGCGGATCATTTGGAACAGTATTTTTATTAGCAGTGATACCAACTCGTTCTAAAACGTTCGCAATATCTTTACCAGTTTTACCTGTTTTTCTAAGGTCTAAAGTCATCAAATGGTTTTCTGTCATTCCCCCAACAATATCAAGACCTTCGTCCATCAATCCTTGGGCAAGAGCTTTTGCATTTTTTACAATTTGTTCTGCATAAACCTTAAATTCCGGTTTTGATGCTTCTAAAAGTGCAACTGCTTTACCTGCGATAATATGTTCCAAAGGTCCACCTTGCAAACCTGGGAAAACAGCCTTATCAATATCTTTTGCAAATTGTTCTTTGCACATAATAATTCCGCCTCTTGGACCTCTTAGAGATTTGTGAGTTGTTGTTGTAACAAAATCACAATAAGGAGCAGGAGAAGGATGAATTCCAGCCGCAACAAGTCCGGCAATGTGAGCAATATCAGCCAACAACAAAGCACCAACTTCATCTGCAATTTCACGAAACTTTCTAAAATCAATAACTTTTGAATAATTACTAGCTCCGCAAATGATTAATTTTGGCTTATGTTCAATTGCCAATTGGCGAACATTTTCATAATCAATTTCACCATTTTCATTAATTCCATAACTTTTAACATCAAAATACAAACCAGAAAAGTTTACAGGAGAACCGTGAGATAAGTGTCCACCATTTGACAAATCCATACTCAAAACTTTATCACCAGGTTTCATAGTTGCCATAAACACTGCCATATTAGCCTGAGCACCACTGTGAGGTTGAACATTGGCATGATCCATACCAAATAATTCACAAGCTCTTTTTTGTGCAATTTCTTCAATTACATCAATATGTTCACAACCATTGTAATATCTTTTGTGAGGTTTTCCTTCTGCGTATTTATTAGTTAAAACACTTCCGCAAGCCTCCATTACAGCTTCAGATGTAAAGTTTTCACTTGCGATAAGCTCGATATTTTCTTGTTGTCGTTTTAATTCTAATTTAATTTCCTCAGCAACTTGAGGATCTACTTTTTCTATATGCTCTAAATTCATGTTCTAAAATACTCCTTTTTATGGATTATATAATTTCTGAAAAATTTTCGCAAATTGTAAATTTATTTATATTCTTCTAATACTTTTAAAATTATTTCAGGATAAGCCTTAGGAAGAACTATATATTCTTTTGTTTTTGGATTTACAATACAAGCTCCTGAATAACATTCTGCCGTAGTTTCAACTATATTCATAATTCCCTTCAAATCACCATCTCTTAAATCACAAGAATACACCTCTTCATCCGGTACATCTATTTTAAGTTTCTTCATCACCGCACTAACTTTTGCTTCCGGTCTTGAAATAGTGATAACTTCGTACTTTTCATCCATACCACTCTTTGATAACTCTTTTTGAATATTCTTATGAAACTTTTCTGAAACATATTTTATCTTAGAATTTTTTTCATAACCATAGACAAAAACAAGATTCTTTGCGTAATAAATATTATCAAACAATTTCAATTTTTTTGAATAAGTCAAAACATCCGTTGGAATTTTACGAACATCAACTTGCGACATCTCAAAATTATCTAATATATATTGCAACTCTTCTTTAGAAATTCTATCCTCATCTTTAGATTTTACAGGGTTATTTTTAAAAAAATAATATATTCCACAACCCAAGACACCAAAAATAACTAACGTTAAAATTAAGATTAAAATTCCTTTTTTCTTCATTCTAAACTCCTATTTAAACAAATATTTTTTCTTTAAATTCATTATTTTAGTATAAGATTTTTCAATTAGATTTTGTAAATTTTCATCTTCTAATGCGATTTTATAAACCTTTTCAATTATGTCATAAGTATTTTTATCCGCAAATCGATAGATAAATAAATTTATTCCAGCCCGAATACCCATAAGACAAGCCTCGACATCTCCGAATTTTGAAACACCTTTCATAACCATATCATCAGAAATTACAACCCCATCAAAGTGTAATTTATTTCTAAGATAGTCAATTGCATTCTTACTCAAAGATGTAGGAATTTCATCCTTTTCAAAACAAGAACAATGTAAATGGGCAACCATAACCATCTCAATTCCATTCTTAATTGCTTCTTTAAAAGGCTTTATATGAGTTTTTTCCATCTCTTCTAAAGACAATAAAATTTTTGGAAGTGTCAAATGGCTATCTGCATTAGCATCCCCATGTCCAGGGAAATGTTTAACACAAGGAATTATTCCAAAATCTTTATAAATCTTAGATACAATTTTTTCACCTTTAATCACATCATCTGGATTTGATGAAAAAGCTCGTTCCCCAATAATTGGATTTTTTGGGTTAGTATTAGTATCCACACAAGGAGCGAAATTTAGATTTATCCCATAACTTTTAAGCTCTTTTGCAATTTCTTTTGTCTGATTAGCTAAAAAATCTTCCCCTTTTTCATATGCAAACTTTGCAGACAAATATTTCTTTCCGTGATGAATATTTTCAGTCCTCTCAACCCTTCCACCTTCTTGATCAATAGCTAAAAACGGAGGGATAATTGAATCTTTTTTCACACTAGCAATAAGAGATTCAAACTGTTCTATCGACTGAATATCTTTAGTGAAGAAAATTATCCCGCCTAACCCATTTTGCAAGGCAGTATGAGCATATTCACCCGTACCAAGAATAAACATTTGATATAATTTTTCTTTTAAAGATACCACCATCTTAACCTTCGTAAATTAAACTAAACATTGGCAACAAATCCAAAAGTTTTCCGGTTTTAATAACTTCTTGAATTTTTTCGTGAATTTGTTCTAAAGATCTTTCATCAGGAGTTTTAATCCCTCGTGGTAATTGCACATCACCAGTGATTTTTGTGCTTACAAAACCACAATTCAATGTCAAAAATTCCTTATAGACTTCCAAAATTTTCACAAGAATTTCATCATATTTGTATTCTTTGCCAAGATAATATTTTGAATCTTTGTTTAATTTTTCAAAAAATGAAATTGAAAAATCTGCTTCTTCTACTGTTTCAGCTTCGTCATAAGTTCCGCCAATACAAGGATTTCCTTCAATTTCGATATTATCACCTAAGGATTTTATATACACTGCCCACAAAAGACTTCCTAAACAAAAGCCCACATTATTATCAGACATCCTAACAAGTTGAGGGAACAACATTTTAAACTTCATTTTTCTCTGGTTCATATTTTTAAATTGATTTATTTGAGCATAAATATACTCCGAACTCATAGATAAAATTGTTGTATGTTGTGCATATCCTGGGTCAAATAAAACCGAATTAACCTTAGTTTGTGTCATCTTAATTATACCTCTGATTTTTTACTTTTCTTTTTTAAAACTTTATTTTGATATTTTTCATCATACTGGAATTTTGTGCCGTTGACAAATGCCTTAACAACTCCTTTTGCAAATGTTCCACGAGCTGTCCAATAAGAAGTGTGAGCCAAAAATGCAGAGCGTTTTGACCAAACACTTGAATAGTCATAAATTACACCTGTTGGATTTTCAATCTTCAACCCTAACAATTCTTCAATTTGTTTGTTAGTTAAATTTTTACTTGAAGGGAAACCAAGCGGATCTTCTCTAAAATTAACAGTCAAAAAATAAATTCCATTTTCTATAATATATTTCACTAAATATTTGTTATAAAAAGTGAAATCATAATTTTTATCAGCCATATCAGAATAGAAAAGAGGAACAGGACTTGCAAAATTCACAACGCCCTTAACATGGTCTTTAGGGGCACAGTATTTATCTGTCATTTCGTCCATTTTTAGATAATTTTTTCTCAATAATTCCGTGTTTTGATTTAAAACTAAATGACCAGTATTTGACATTACGCCAATATTCCCTTTGTCATATGACAAAGCAGAAACACAAGTGTCTTTTCTTGGATTTGCTTCAACAAATTTTTGAGTGTCTTCATCAACATTCAAAGCCTTAAATAATTGAGCCATATTTACATAAGGCATTTTGTATAATAAGTATTGATAAGTTACAAACGAACCGGCAGAATACCCAAACAAAATTACATTTTGTCCCTGACTAGCATTAGCTTTTACATCGTCATTCAAGTCATCCAAAATAGGCAGCATATTATGAGTTTTTTGAACCCAAATTGCATCGTGCATAAATTGAGTTAACAAACTACGAACTTCATAAGCCAAAGTTGAACTATAAGCCTTTGAAATATCAATTCTTTCTTTTACAAAATCCAAATCAGTTTTGCTATCATAACCCCAGAAAAATATTTGTGGTTTTTCTTCAATAACTAATTTGTTTTCTTTTGACCATTTTTTAATGGTTGAATTGTTTTCAAACTTTTTTTTCATCACAGGATGAAGTTTATTCACACCTTTAATGTACCAATCCTTCATTTTGGTATCGTTATTATTAGAACCATTGATATACAAAAACGTAAGATTTGTATCTTGGGCTAAAGCTCCGAGTTGTAATATTCCAAACAAAAATAACGTAACTAAAATCTTTTTCATAATAATAGATTTTAGCATAAAATCAACAAGATTTTAATTAGCAGTCCGTAAAACATATCTCCCTGCTGCGGTAGCAGGTTCAACAATTCCATCATAAATCCGAACTGGAAAGATATCCGTCATATATATTGCTTCATTTCTTACAACACAAGACGTTTCTGCCAAAGAGTTTACTCCACTCGTACAATTTATTTCTTTATTAGGAACTCTAACCCCGTTTACGTCAATAAAACCTACGCAATTAGAAGTTTCAAACTCGGGATCTAAACGCCCAGGGCAACCATTATTACCCCCAAGATTTTTATAAAAAGCAAAAATTGTTCCATCAGCTAAAATATATGCGTGATAATCCGCAGCATCTCCATAGCCTAAAGAGCTTAAATATGGACTTTTAATACTATATTTGGCAGAATCGTCCGGAATATTCAAATCAGACATTTTATCTATATATGTTCCACCGGAAAGTGTTCCATTTAGCATTGAACAAATTGAGCGAATATTTTCAGGATGGTCAGATTGCCCATTCTGACATGCTTCATCTATCTCTGAAAAATCAAATCCATACATTCCATGGCTCATTCTTGCAGCTTGACTAATTGAAGCCATAGTCTTTTTTAATTTTGAACGATACTGACGACCTCTGGTATTGGAAACAAGAACAGGAACAGTCAATGCTGCAACAATACCTATTACCCCCAAGGTAATTAATACTTCTGCTAAAGTAAATGCCTTTCTCAATCAAAACTCCTTTATAATAAACAATCTATATTATTAATATTATTATTGTTATTTTAGCTTATGTCAAGAGTATTATGGTTTTCAATTGAATATATTATTTAGCGATCCGCAAAACATATCTTCCAGCAGCAGTAGTAGGTTCAACAACTCCATCGTGAAACCTTACAGGAAAAATATCTGTCAAATATTTTGATTCATTTTTTACAACACAATTATCTGAAGAAAGCAAATTAGAACCAGAAGAACAAGAGACCTCTTTATTTGGAGGATTAGTTCCATTAACATCAATAAAGCCATAACACATAGATAATGTAGAAGTAGTTCCATATACATACGTATCTTTTAAAGTTTCACCCAATGCAAGTTCACACGGAGTTTGCCCCAAATTATGATGAAATGCAATAATTGTCCCATCCGATAAGACATAAGCATGAGCATTTTGTAAATCTTTTGTTGTAAACTGATTTACATATGGAGAATAAATTTCATACTTATCCTTATGTTTTATATTTCCCAATGGAATATCGGAGGCTTTGTCATAATACGTTGCACCAGTTAAAGTACCATTAAGCATGGCACATATACTATGAACATCTTCAGGATTTTCTTTTTCTGCATTCGTTCCACATTGAGAATCAATTCCCGAATAATCAAAATCATATTGAGATTGGCTCATTCTCGCAGCTTGGCTCAAAGTTGAAATAGCCTTTTTCAGCTTTGAACGGTATTGTTGTCCTCTCGTATTAGCAACAAGTGTTGGGATTGTCATTGCCGCAACAACTCCTATTATACCTAACGTAATCAAGACTTCTGCCAATGTAAATGCTTTTTTCAAGACAAACTCCTTTTTGTAATGTGTCATCTTACATATTTGTTAATATTATTGTTGCAAAATGAATTTATGTCAAGACTTCTAAAACTTGGACAAAATATTAAACACTACAGAAAATTGAAAAATTTATCTCAAAACGAACTTGCTGAGATTGTAAATTTTTCAAGAGAGCATCTTGCTTGCGTCGAAACGGGCAAAGAATATATCAGTTTGAGAAAATTATTTTTAATTGCAGATACACTAGAAATTTCAGTCAAGCAATTAATTGATTTCGATTAACAACACCTTATTATTATGCTATTCTCTTTTTATGAAAGATTTTTTGCTGAGATTATTGGATTGGATTTATAAAAAGAAATGCTACTTTTGCAGAAGTTCAAAAGAATCTGTAAAAATGTGTTCAAAATGTTTTGACGAACTTGAATTTTTACCAATACAAGTAAATAGAAAATTTAAAGATGTAAATATCTATTGTGCAGGAGTATATTCCAAAAATTTGCAAAAACTTATACGAGGCCTAAAATACCATGGTCAAAAAGATTTGGCATACTATTTTGCAAAATTTATGTATCAATACTGGCAAAGAATCGGACTGGATGGAGAATTCCAAATTGTGCCGGTTCCAATTTATCCCAAAAGAAAAAAGAAACGCAAATACAACCACATGGATTTAGTTGCTCAAGAACTTTCAAAACTCACAGATTTTCCGGTAAATACAGAGATTATCAAAAGAATAAAAGATACAAAACCACAATACAAATTAAACAAATCACAAAGAATGGTAAATTTATCCGATGCCTTTTCAGTGGATAAAAATAAAATTATTGAGAATAAAAAAATTTTAATAATCGATGACATATGCACAACTGGTTCAACTTTTGAAGAAATGATAAAAGAATTTAATAAAGTTGGAATTTATGATATAGTATGTTTTGCAGGCACAACCCCTTGGGAATAAGTTCAATAAAACTTTTCACCTAAAAGGCATAGCGAAGGACACCAATGATAATTTCAGAATTCGCAAAATATTTACAAGAACATAACGACAAACTTCTTACGAGAAAAACCACTCCACTCAAACTATTACACGAGTGGTTGAAACAAGTTATCAATAAAAATCCTAAAACAAATATTGATAAAATTGTTCATCGAGAAATTTTATACTGCGAAAATCAAAATGGGGATTATTTAATAGTTGGGAAATCAGATAGCGGAAGAGTTTTAGTTTCAGCCTTAATAAAATTTGCAAAAAGCTACGAAAATTATAATCACGCAAAATGGGTTGAATTAACGGAAAAATCATTTCACAAGGGAGATGACAATGGAGAAAATTAAAACACTTGAGAACCTTAGAATGTTCAAATTTCTATCTATTATTGGCTATGTAGAATGTATTCTAATCCCTATTTATTTGGGCTATATTTATTTAATAGAAAATCCTAACCTTCGCCCAGATGGAACCATACTAATGTTGGTGATAATTAGTTTATTTGGATTTCCAACAAATGTACTCTTAACTTTAGGCTTATTTTTAGAATCAAAATTTAACAAAAATTTTCGAGATATAAAAAGACATTTAATTACAAATATCGGATTTTATCTATTCTTGGGGATTACACTTATCGGATTTTTCACATTTTTATTTTCAATTTTCTTGATTTTGATTTAAATGTAACAAAAATTTTATACAAAAAGCAAACTTTAGCAATTAATTTTATGTTTTACATTGATATAAGATAAGAAAAAAGGAATAATAATGCAAATTTCAAGAATAAACTCATACACCACACCAATTATTACTAATAAAAATGCTACTAAAATTGCAAGAATAGATAACAATCAAATCAAAGCCGATACTGTTCAATTCTCTGGGAATATCGATAAAGATGAAGATATTAAAAAATCAGAAGGAACATTTGCAAACCAAAAATTCAATGTATCCTGCTCGTCAGGATTTACCCATAGAACATTATCTGGAACTGTCGGAGATATGAATTTCAAAATTCGACACAATGGAAAACTTTTGAAAAATGACACCTTAACAGGAAATATTAATGACAAAGACTTGAATTTGAAAATCAAAGAAGGATTTTTCTCGAGAAAAGTAGTCGGAGATATTGGAGGCGAACCAGTAAATTTAAAAGTTTCTGAAAGCTGGGGAGGATACAATATCAAAGGGAATTTCAAAAACAAGAATATCAATGTAGAATTAGACTCAAAATTTATAGGTTATAAACTGTCCAGCGATAACATGTCTTTAAGAATTAAAAACAAAAATCTTTTTGGCACAGACGTAAAAGTAGAAGGAACGTACAACGAAGACCCTGACCTAATACCATTATTACTAGATTCTGTTTATACTCTGCAAAATGAAGAAGCTGCAATGCTACTGCTATTGTAATACTTTACTCTCTAGTATATTTTGTTCCAACCAATTCATCAGGTAAAAATTGTTGCTCTACTTCGGGATTTTCATGGGAATAAACATAACCAACCCCGAAACCATACTTTTGTGCATCTTTATAATGTGCATCCCGCAAGTGCATTGGAGGTGCAAAATCTTTTCCAGCAGAAATATCAGATAAAGCCATATCAATTGCACAAATAGCCTCATTAGATTTTTTGGCTCTTGCAACGTAAATCACTGCTTGTGCAAGTGGAATTCTTCCCTCTGGAAGTCCTAAAAGTTCAACCGCTTTATAAGCATTAACTGCAACATTTAACGCATTTGGATCTGCATTCCCAACATCTTCAGCAGCACAAGTAATTAAACGTCTTGCAATAAATCTAGGATCTTCACCCGCAACAATCATTTTCGCCAAATAATAAATTGCAGCATCAGGGTCACTTCCCCTTAAACTCTTCTGAAAAGCAGAAGCACAGTCATAATGTTCCTGACGAGAATATCTTGTATTGCGTTGCTGACAAATTTCTTCAATAGTTTTTACAGTTAAAATTCTTTTATTATCTCTCAAATCACTTGCAAAATATGCATTTTCTACAATATTGAGTGCGTAACGAGCATCTCCACGAGCTAAATTTATAATAAAATCTAAAACTCCACTTTCACATTCCATCAAAGTATAATGCGTTGCCAAATAACTAAATCCTCGTTTAATAATCTGAGCCATGCTTTCATCATTTATAGGATTTAAGCGAACAACTTGTACCCTTGAAAGCAATGCAGGGACAACTTGAAATGACGGATTTTCGGTTGTTGAACCAATTAAAAATAATGTTCCATTTTCCAAATGAGGTAGAAGGGCATCTTGTTGAGTTTTAGAATATCTATGAATTTCATCGATAAACAAAATTGTCTTTTGTCCCGCACGAAGAGCTTCTTTAGCCTTATCAACAGCATCTTTTATATCTTTAACCCCAGAGGTTACAGCAGAAATCTCTATAAAATTCGCATTAGTTTTGGTGGCAATAAGCCTTGCTAAAGTTGTTTTTCCGCATCCTGGAGTTCCCCAGAAAATTAGAGAAAATAATCTATTCGTTTTGAGCAAATTTAAAATCGGACTGTTTGGAGATATCACATTGCTTTGACCCAAAAAGTCTTCAATAGTTTTTGGTCTTAATATTTCCGCAAGTGGGATTTGCTTATTTTGATTTTCTAATGCCGTAAATAAATTATTCATAGTATAATTATAACAGGGGTAAGTATTTTTTACAAAGGAATATTAATTTGAATAAAAATTTTTGGATTGTAATTGTTACCACATTGATACTTTTAACGAGTATATTCTTTATTTTTTCAAAAAAGCAAGAGAATAATGAAGTTGTTTTCTGGACTCTCCAAATGAATGATTTTGCTCCATATATAAATGGCGTTATAAAAGAATTTGAATCCGAAAACCCTAACATTAAAATTAAATGGGTAGATGTACCTTTTTCTGAGGGAGAAAAAAGAACTTTAGCTTCAGTTCTCAGTGATAATCCTCCAGATTTGGTTAACCTTAATCCTGATTTTTCTTCTACCCTTGCACACAAAGGAGCGTTACAAGAAATTCCTCAAGAAAAAACTACCCAATTTAACCAAGAAATTCTTAATTCCTTAAAAACCAATGGGAAAATATACTCAATTCCTTGGTATGCAACAAGTGCAATCACTATTTATAACAAAAAACTTCTAAATAAAGCACAAATCACAATTCCGCAAACTTACGACGAAATAAAAAATTTCGCACCACAAGTAAGAAAAAATACTGGAGCATATATTTTCTTGCCAAATATAACAGAAAATGACACAATGCTAAAAATATTAAACAAGTATGGATGTGCAAATTCAACCGCAATAAATTCAGAAAAATCAGTTGAAGTATTTGATAAATTTCGTACAATGTATTCAAAAGATTTAATTCCAAAAGAAACTGTAACAATGACACTCCAAGAAGCACTAGAAAAATATATGTCTGAAAATATACTCCTTATAGGAGCAGGAGCAAACTTTTTAAACATGATAAAAGAAAATGCTCCATCAACATATGCAAATACAGACATTGCCCCGCAAATCACAGGAGAACTTGGGCAAAATGATTTTTCTTTGATGAATTTTGTTATT
The DNA here is from genome assembly GCA_934692295.1 of uncultured Candidatus Melainabacteria bacterium. GTDB lineage: Bacteria > Cyanobacteriota > Vampirovibrionia > Gastranaerophilales > Gastranaerophilaceae > Zag111. The sequence goes on along the minus strand of CAKUTL010000041.1, from coordinate 203 downwards.
CCAACTCGTGCAAAACACAAAGATGAAGCCTTACAATTTGCACTATTTTTAACAAATGATAAAAATCAACTTGAACTCGCAAAACTAACTAATGTTCTTGCGGTTAATCAAAAAACACTACAAAACGATTTTTACACAAAATACGACAGCAATGATTTAATGTCAAAAGCAAGAGTAATCAGTGCAAAACAATTAAACAAAGT
>CAKUTL010000040.1 GCA_934692295.1 uncultured Candidatus Melainabacteria bacterium | reverse complement strand
ATAACTGTACATATAACATGATAATACAAACAAAAACTTTGAAGAAATCTTGTGGTTGTAAATTTATGTTACAATTTGTAAAATTCTCTATAAAATCAATCAATTTCATTTTTTGAGTATCATTATTTCGAGCAGGAGGTAACTTAATATATGAATACACCAATATCATCAAATTATGTTTCATTTTCAGGGAAATGTCCAACCAGAAAAACTGTAGAAAATGCGAGAAAATTTTTAGAAAATTCTTGTGATGTATCATCTTTGCGAAAAAATTTATGTGATATTGCAAATAAAATGGATTCTTTTGTTCCTTCTGGGAAAAAACCAATTTCTTCTACGATGCCAAAATTAGATACAAGACTAGGTAACTCAATCCAAGAAGTGTCAAACCCCAAATGTGGGGGATATTCTTCTCCTATATATTTAACAGAAAAGAATTCACGTTATTAGACTTATTAGATTGTAGATTGTTGTAAATTTATGTTACAATTTGGCGAATTTAATCCTTTAGACTATTAAATTTATTTTTTGACGTGATTTACTACTCTTCGGAGGAATTTTTACTAAATGAATATACAATCGATAACCCCAAATTTATTTATTAACAATAATAAAAATTTAAAAGCTCAAAAGAATATAAATAATAACTATTATGCAACAAAGCCAATGTTAAATACATTAGCTCAAGATACGGTATCATTTTCCGGTGGTGCGGATAAAGTATCAAAGGTTGTGAATAAAGCTACAAAAGCAATAAGAAAGAAAACTCCTACAAGAACAGAGCAAGCTATTGCTGATGGTTATGAAGCTCAAATGCCAAAATATCAAGCTAGGGGTAAAAGATTTTTAGATACCTTGACCGTTATTACTAGCGAATTACAGAAAAAGGGTTATAATATATCTCTAGATATTGAAGATAGTAAAGCTCATATGGTTAAAGGTAAAGGTTCTTTTGTATCTAAACTAAAACGTAGTGGAGAATCTCCAATGGATAGAGTTCGCTTTACGTCTTATTCTGAAGATGTTTATAATATGAAATTTGTAAGTGAGTTAATTTCTGCTTTCAAAGCTCGTTCTTGGGATATTTATATGGTTCCGGACAAAGTTTCTGGTAGAAAAGTATTATCAAGAAAACCGGATTTTGATGTAAGATTAGATCACGTTGAGCCTGGTACTATCAAATATTTACCTGAACATTTAAGAGGTTGTATTGGTAAGCCTCAAAAATCAGGTTATGAAGATGTTCAAATGAGATTAATCGATACATTGGATACAGGTAAAGATGAAACTCCAATCGAATTATTGATTGTATTCGGTAAAAATTATTCTAAAGCAAAACATAATGAGTCATATTATGTTTATGATATTTCCAGGGCATTGAAAAATGAAATGCACATTTCAAAAGTGGATGCCTCTGATCCAAGATCACCTGAATACAGAGTAAAAAATAATATAGGTGTAATTGTTGATTGCTTGAATACAAATATTTCAAAACCTTTATTCATTAATGGTAAGAGTGTTGATTTCTACCACGAAGAACCAACAATCCCTGTTGATTTAAACCCTTCAGATTGTTTGAAAATCAGAGGCTTACTAAATGGTATCAGAGATAAAATCGGCATTTACTATAGAGCTCAAGGTGTAAAAGCATCTTCTGAAAAAGAAGCTATTAAACATATCAAAGCTACTGCTGATTACAAAGCTCGTGAAGATAAGACTATAACTCCGGAAGAAATAGAAGCAAAAAGACGTGAACTTATTGCTAAAGTTCGTGAACACAGAGATGAAGATTTAGAAGTAATTCGTTTTGCTCAAGAACGTTTCAAAGAAACTGCCCAAAAATACGGTGTAGGTCTTTCTAATGAGTCTTCAAAATAAATTTTGTTTTGAAATCCGCAAAAAGAACCCTTAAAGGGTTCTTTTTTATATGTCAATTTTAAACATTGATAATTGCAACATTTTCGATATGATATGTGTGGCAGAACATATCGAAAGGTTGGATTGATTCAATTTTTGCCCCCTTTTCTTCTTTAAGATACTTCAAATCTCGGGCAAGTGTTGCAGGGTTGCAAGATACATAGATAATTTTACCTTTAGATAGTCTGCATGCTTCATCTAAAGATTCTTTTGTGCAGCCCTTTCTTGTGGGGTCGAGAATAATTGCATCAAATTTGCGTTTTTCTTTTTCAAAGAATTTTGCAGCATCTTGGTTGTGAATTTCAACATTTTCAACGTTATTAACCTTTGCCGTTTCTCTTGCAAGTTCTGTTGCTTCTTTGTTTTCTTCGACACTGACTACTTTTTTGCAAATATCAGAAATGCAAATACCAAAAGATGTAATCCCTGCATAAGCATCAAGAACAATTGGGTTTTCAAAGTTTGTTTGAATGTATTCTTTAACGTATCGGAATATATTTTCCGCACTTTTGGGGTTAACTTGGAAGAATGTGTTTGGACCGATTCGGAATGTTTTATCCAAAATTCTTTCTTTGACAAAATCTTTTCCGGCAAGACATTCTGTTTTGTTCCCAAGGATTACATTTGTCTTTTTAGAATTGAAGTTTACACAAACTCCGGCTACTTCGTAAAACTCCTCGAAAATACATTTTGCAAAATCGTTGAGTCTGTCAAAAGATTTTGTTGCATTAACAACGAGGATAACTAAGTTTTTACCTGTTGCAAGGGAACTTCTTATAACAATGTGGCGTAAATCGCCGGAATGTTTTTTCTCATTGAATCCGGAAATTCCAAAATCGAATGCTTTTTCTCTGATGAATTCAATTATTTTGTCGCAAATTTCAGGCTGAATTGGACAGTATTTGATATTTACAATTTCGTGAGTTCCGGGTTTGTAATATCCAGCCAAAATTCTTTTAGAGTTTTTAGTTTCTGTTACCGGATATTGTATTTTATGTCTGTAGTTTTTTATCTCAGGGCTTGGAATCGGTCGTGGAATTTCTATATCTAAATTGCCGATTGTTTTCATTGCATCTTGAACAATTTGTTGTTTTAGTTCAAGTTGATAGTCATAATCTATAAATTGCAACTGGCATGCTCCGCAGACTTTTTGCATTGGACAGAATGGTTTAACTCTGTGTTTTGAGGGCTCAATAAGTTCAATGATTTCACCGTTTGCAAAGTTCTTGTTGACCTTTGTAATTCTGATTTTTGCAATATCTTCAGGACATGCATCTTTTACAAAAACGACAAACCCGTCAATTTTTGCAAGTCCGAAACCTAAATTTGTTATTTTTTCAATTTTAATTGTATATTCGTCATTAATTTTCATAAATCTATTATAACTTAAACATTCTTTATAATTTAGCTTTTAGTCAAAAATATGTTATCATATATCTATCAAGATTTGAGGAGAATATTTAATGAAAAAGATTATCATATCATTACTATTGCTAACACCATTTTTGACTGGGTGTACCAATATTGATTCTCAACTTACTTTAAATGACGACAAATCTGCTTCAATTGTTACATCTTTGGCTTATGAAGGTAATCTTTTGAATCAGGATGATGTTGTTGCTCAAACTGTTGTCAGCAATTATGAGAAATTTTTAGACCCGCTTTATGATGTTGAAACTGCTTACAGTGATAAATTATCAACAATTACAGCGACAAAGTCTGTTAAAAATATTCAACATGTTGATTTAGATTTATCATCTTTGGGCTTTAAATCAAATCTGCCGGATGGAAAGTTTGTTGAAGTTAAGAAGAACTTTTTGGTAACATCATTCAATATTGATTTAACTTATAATTATCCTGAACAGGTTTCTAAGGTTGAAAAAATTGAAAAACAGGTTAAAACAAAGGAAACAAAAACTTTGCAGCCTGAATATCTGCAAAAATATGGTGATGCTTCAGAAATTCAGCCTGCCGATGTTGAAACAAGAGAAGATTTTATGGATCACTTAGATCCTGATGCAAAAATGTTGATTAAGGAAGATGATGAGGATGCAAAAACCTCAACCTCAAAAACTGATAACAAAATGAATATGTCATTTTCTATCAAAGTTCCATCTTTTGCATCTTACAACAATGCAGATAATATCAATTTGAATGTTTATTCTTGGAATATTTTGAAGGATCAACCAACATTGATTAAGTTGCAGTATGTTCAATATAGCGGTTTTGCTATCGGTTTTGTAATTGTTGCAGGTATTGCTCTATTGATTTTTCTTGCAAGTAAAATCAAAAAACACGATGCACAAAGACGAATAGATAACCAAATAATTTAATAACTATTTGTAAAATGAATATAATAAAAGGTCTGTAACAATTGGGTTTCAGACCTTTTTTATTGCAAAGGGTTGGAATATAAGTTATAATATATTTATAGATTTTAATAGGAGTTTATATGAATAAGATTATTTTAGCGTTGGTTGTTATGATGTTTTCTGCTTGTTTGAGTGCGAATGCGGCGGGATATTGCCCTTCCAGTCAAGAGGTTCATAATAAATCTATCTCTTGGATGACTCGTTCGACAGGGGCTTCTCTTGACCAATTGAATGCTCTAATAAAGGAGCAAGATACGTATTTAAACAACTTGTTACCGAATTGTTTAACTTATTTCAAAACAACTCCGAATGCTGATTGTAATAAGCTCTCAACAGTTTCTGCTGCGTATATGATGTTACCGCAAGAAAAACAGAATTTAGCTAGATTACAAATCCTAACAGCTACTGCACCATTAAAAATGAGATGTCAATATCAGTTTGAAGCTCTTAAAATTATGGTGAAATAGTCATTATTTGAACAAGCGTGTTTTCTTAAAATAAAATTTTATACAAATAAAAAAGAAGTCTTTAAAGACTTCTTTTAAAATGGTGGGTGTTGAGGGACTTGAACCCCCGACCCTCTCCTTGTAAGGGAGACGCTCTACCAACTGAGCTAAACACCCATTCTATTTGGTTTTCACTTAGGAACTCTCTCGCTCCCGACAAGATTCATATTACCAAGAACAAATTTTAATGTCAAGAGATTTGTTGAAACTTTTTTGAATTAATTTCGTCATTCATTTTAGAAGGTCAAATTTTGAAGAATAGTGTGGAGGAGAAGATGAGTTTGACAGTTGATGTTATGGATAAAATTAATCAAATTTCTCCATTGGAGGAGGAATCTGAGATTAAAACATTTAATTCTATTGCAGATGAGAATGATATTTTACAAATTTATTTGAAAGAAATTGCACGAGTGAAGTTATTAAAATCATCAGAGGAGAAGGTTTTAGGAAAACAAATAAAAGAAGAGAAGAGCGATATAGCTAAAAGAAAACTTGTACAGGCAAATTTACGCCTTGTTGTGAGTATTGCAAAGCGTTATGCCGGACAAGGGGTGCTGTTTATGGATTTAGTGCAAGAAGGTTCTATTGGGTTAATAAGGGCAGCTGAGAAGTTTGATTACAGAAAGAATTTTAAGTTTTCAACATATGCGACATGGTGGATTAAACAAGCAATAATCCGAGCAATTGCAAACCATTCTCGCTCAATCAGAATTCCTGTTCATATGGCGGATAAGATTAGAAAATATAAGCATGCTTTTGCGTTTTTGTCTTCAGAGTTGGGGCATGAACCGACAGAACAAGAACTTGCTACTCATATGAATATTCCAATATCTAAACTTCGAAAAATCAAACAGTCTATTATTTTAGAACCGATTAGTATTGAAACTTCTGTAACGGATGATTTATGTATCGGGGATTATTTGGATGATAAGTCAAATAACACCCCGGAAGAGCAGGCTAAAACGCAATTAATGAAGAAAAACTTGCCCGAACTTTTTAACATCCTAACTGATAGAGAAAAGCATGTAATTTCTTCTCGGTTCGGGATGAATTCTGAAAAGCCTAAAACATTGGCAGAGTTGGGGCTTTCTATGGGGTATTCAAAAGAAAGGATTAGACAGATTGAAGAAGGAGCAATCTTGAAAATGCGAAATAATCTTCAAACAAGGCACATGCGAGATTTTATCACTAACTAAAATTTGATTCATAAATTAATTATTTCTCATCGAACGGTAAATTTTTCCAGTAAGTTTACCGTTTTTTTTTATTGGGCTAAAAGAGATTTTGCAAATTCAATAGATTGTTCGTTAATTTCCCCGCCTGCAAGTTCTGCAAGTGCTTTAATTCTATTGTCCCCTATAAGTACATAAACTTCTACTTTGGTTTCATCTTCTTGCGATTTTCTTACGTAGAAGTGTTTATCGGCTTTAGATGCAATAATTGCTTGGTGCGTGATAATAATAATTTGGTGAGATTTGCTCAATTCTACAATCTCATCTGCAACACTTTGAGATGCTTTGCCGGAAATTCCGGTGTCGATTTCATCAAAAATAACGGTATCAATATCGTCATTTGTTGCAAAAATCGATTTTATAGCAAGCATAACTCTTGAAATTTCACCCCCTGATGCAACTTTTGCAAGAGGTTTGAGGTCTTCTGAAACGTTTGTCGAAATCATAAATTCAACATTATCAGCTCCGTTTGACCCAAGTTCTTTAGGAGTTACCTTTATTTCAAATTTAGCTTTTGGAAGTTCCAAAACTGTTAACTTGTCTTGAATTAGAACTGATAAAACTTGTGCATAATTTTCTCTGCTTTCCGAGATTTTTGCAGCAAGTTCTTTTAGCTCATGTTCCTGTTTTGAAATTTCTTGTTCCAAATTTTCAACATTTTGGGTTGAAAATTCTATCTTGGAAAGTTCATCTGAAAAGTTTTGATAATTTTTTAGAACTTCTTCAAGTGTTCCTCCATATTTGCGTTTTAATTTATCGAAAATGAATAATCTTTCTTGTATTTCGTCTAATCGTTGTGTGTCATTGTCTAAATTTTGGCTATAATCTCTTAGATTAGATGAGATGTCTTTCAAATTCTCAACGGCATCCAAAAATTGAGAATAAGTATCTTCTAAAGAATTGTCAAAATCAACAGCTTTTGAAATATCCATTTTGATTTTAGCTAATGCTTCTAAAATTGAGCCGTCATCACCATTTATAGCCCAATAAGAGCTACCAGTGAGTTCTTTTAACTTTTCTGCGTTTGCCAGCACTTCAAGCTCTTTTGAAAGTTCTTCGTCTTCTGTTTCTGATTGGATATTGGCTTCTTCAATTTCATTTATCTGAAATTTTAAGAATTCAATTTGAGATTCTGTGGCATTTGCAGAATTTTTTGCGGTTTCAAGTTGCTCTTTAAGTTCTTCATATTTTTTGAATTTACCTTTGTATTCATTCAGAATTGGACCATAATCATCTCTCCCATAAGCATCTAAGAGATTAATATGGTATTGAGGTTGTAAAAAAGTATAAGTCTGGTGTTGAGAATGAATATCAACAAATAATGCCCTCAAACTTTTTAGCAATTCTTGATTAACAAGAGTTCCGTTTATTCTTGAACGGACAGAACTTTGAGTAATTTCTTTTGTAATAATTATTTCAGAGCCAAGATTATCTATGCCATTTTCTTCAAAGAGTTTTGACAGGTCGTGCTTTGTATTTTCAATTGTTATTTCAATTGTTGCCTTATCACAACCTGTTTTTATAACATCTTTTGAAACTCTAGCTGAAAAAACTAAATCAATTGCACTTAAAAGAATACTTTTCCCTGCCCCAGTTTCTCCAGTAATTATATTTAATCGATTGTCGAAATTGGCACATAATTCATCTATTAAAATGTAATTTTTTAGTTTTAACTGTTTAATCATTGGCTTTAGTGTATTAAATAATTAATTATAAATTAGCTCCGCAACATTTTTTATATTTTTTACCGCTTCCGCAAGGACAAGGATCATTTCTTCCGATTTTTTTAGAAGTATCAATTTCGGGTTTGTTTTCGTTGTCCTCAATGATACCTAATGTTCCAGAAAAAGCATTTGAACGGTATAAAACTGTTGTAGAAGAAATAATTTTGTTATCTACATATCTTCGTTTGTATTTTTTTAATAAATCTTCTAATGTATAGTTTTTGGCAAGAACTGCGTTAACAATTTCCATGAAGTTTTTGTGTTTTGATGCAACCATTCTGATTAAATTTGCAGAATATTTGTCGTTAGTTAAGAAATATTTGATGCAAGAATCAAAATTCAAAACTTTTGTATAATCTGGAACTTCAAAGATTTTGTTAAACGTTCCATAGAATGGCACTGCATAAAGACCTAATTCTTCATCATAAATAATACCTACGTCGTATGTTTCTTTATGAGAAGAAAATCCGCCCAAAGAATTTTCTAAGAAGTTATCATAAGAGTTGTTGAATTCTGTAACATTGAAAAATTTATACTCTTCTGGTTCTTTGATGAGGTCTTTAAAATCACCTTTTTTGCCTTCTTCTGCATAATCATTGAACATCCCGATTAAGTCATCTGCGAATTTATTTGTAGTGATGATTTCTGTTGTTCCGAAGAAATCTACGAATTTTTTATAAATATCTGCGACATCTTGTTCAATTTCTTTTTGTTTTTCTGGGTTGTCAAGATATACTAGTTCTGGGTTTTGGATAATTTTTGCAACTGCAAATCTATAAGCATCATCTTTTCTTGATGCTGGTAAAACTCCTGAAATTTCAAGTAGATAATAATCCCCGTTAAGGTTTACCAGTCTTGCGATTACATAATCTCCAGAGCCTAAACCTCTGAACGCTGTCATTTTCATTAGAGAAATAACCATGTATTTGCGTTCATTGACAATATTAAGTAAGTCAAAACCAGTTTTAGTCACTTTTTTAATTTCAAATACTGATGAAATTGACTTGTCGATTGCGTTTACAATGTCTTTTGTTTCTTTATCTAAATTTTTATTATTTTCAAGATATAGTTCAGGGATACTTTTCAAATCTTCACCGAGATTGCGTTCTAAAATGTAGCTAAAACAAGCTGTTTGAAGTGGAACACCTGTTTTTGATGAAGCTCCGATAGTTCTTAGGTATTCATTAAAGTCTGTTTTTATATCTTCATGAGTTTGTATAAACTCGGCAATACTTTTAATTACGCTATTTATGCTTTCCATGCGATCTTGTAAAATCATGTTTTCTCCCCTTATATGTATTATCTAAGAATATAATTAATTTAGTTAAAACTCAAATATATTAAGAAGTTTATAACTTAGTCGGTTAGTTTGAAATCTCCATTTTTCTTAATATGCTCAACTAATCCACCATCTTTCAAAAGTTTAATCATAACAGGTGGAAGTGGCTCAATTTGAATAATAGTGCCGTTTGTGTGGTTTGTGATAATTCCTTTTTCTATATCTAATTCCAATTCGTCGCCATCGTCAATTGAATCTGTGTCGCATTCAATTGCTAAAAGTCCGATGTTGATTGCATTTCTATAGAAAATTCTTGCAAAAGATTTGGCTAAAACAGCTCCAACTCCGGCAATTTTCATAATCAAAGGAGCGTGTTCTCGAGAAGAGCCAAGTCCAAAATTACTGCCGGCAACAACAAAATCGCCTTTTTTCATTCTTTGAGCAAATGTTTCATCTGCATCTTCAAGAACGTGTTTTGCAAATTCGTTTAAATCTGAACGCAGGTGATAAAGTCTTCCCGGTGCAATGTGGTCAGTTGAAATATTATCTCCGAATTTGAATGCTTTTCCCTTCATGTAATCTCTCCTTATAATTTACACCTTATATACTATCGCAAAAACAAAATCTATGCTATAATGTAAATATATTAAGAAATAAGGTTGTAAGTATTATGTATTTTAATAGAAAATGTAAAATAACTTTTGTTTGCCATGGGGCAACTATTTATTCAGAAGAGGGACGTTTTTCTGATTCCGAAAATTATCCGCCACTTTCTGAATTGGGTGTAGAAGAGATGCAAAACTTGACTAAGTATTTGAAAGCCAGAGGGGTTAAAAACGATGTGATTTATACCTCTCCGTCAATTCGTACGGTGCAATCCGCAATGATGATTGCTAAACTCTTCAAAAAAGATTATGTAATCGTTGACGAGTTGAAAACCCGTGATTGTGGTAGTTGGAATGGTTTGACATTTAATCAAATTTTGGAAAAGTGTCCGGAAGGATTAGATAGAATTTTAAAATATCCGGAAGAAAAAACTATGGCAGGTGCAGAAGGTTCTGTTGAATTTATTGCTCGTATTAAAAAGGTTATTGACAATCTTGTTGCTCAAAATAGCGGTAATAGAATTATTATTGTAACTCATCCGGAAGTTATTCAGGCTGCAATTTGTGGAGCTTTAGATATTCCTGCTGATAAATTGCCTAAAATATTTATTAGAACAGGAAGTGCAACACAAATTAGTTATTATGAAAACTGGGCGAGTCTAGTTTATTCAGATTATGTGCCTATTTAGTTTGAATTAATCGCTTACTTTCGGAAATTAAAAATTCTTTTCCAGGTTTGATTTCAATGAAATCCCAAGGAAGGTCCTTTTCGTAAGGATAAGTTTCCGTTGCGTAGTAGTCTGTGTTGATTTTCAAATCCTTTGCAGCTTTTTTGAAGGCTCCTATTTTGCCTCCTTGATTGTAAATTTCTATGAGATAGTCTGTTAAATTTCCATCTCCTCTAGAAAGTACTGCTTGGTAATAATCCCATTTGGGGCTAGAAATGCTAGATTGAACTCCAATTTTGTGTAGTTCTTTTTTGAGGTAATTAGATTTTTTTTCTAATGATTTTCCATCCTCTCTTCCAAACCATTGAAACGGGGTATTTGCTTTTGGTACAAAGGTTGAAAATCCAAAAGATATATCAAAACCTTTGTAATTTTTTTTGATATTTTTTGCTAACTTGATAATTTCGTCAATATCTTCCATTGTTTCGGTTGGAATACCGAGCATTCCGTAGAATTTAATCCCTTTGAGTCCACAGTTTTTAGCGACTTCAATTGCTTTATATATTTGCTCTTCTTTGAGGTTTTTGTTTATTACTTTTCTAAGTCTTTCACTTCCTGCTTCAATTGCAAGTGTTAAATTTTTTTGACCTGCAACAACAAGAGTTTGAACAACTTCTGGAGTGAAAGAATCTACTCGTAGTGAAGACACACTCATTTCAATATTTTCACCTTGTTTAATTTTATTATCAATATATTTGCATATTTCTTTAAATCTCGGGTGTGCTGTAACTTGAGCTCCAAGTAATGCAAGTTTATTGGTGTATTTTAGTCCTAAATCTATGGCATCGATAATTTGTTGATATTCAACAAATCGAATTGGTAAATTTATATATGAAGCAATACAAAATGCACATCTGTTCGCACATCCTCTTTCAACTTCAATAATAAAAGTGTTAGGGAAAAATGAATTTTCGCTCAAAATAGGTGTATAAATACATTCTGTGAGTTTTTTTGTTGCCTTTTTGACTTTAGTTTGATTGAGTGATGGAACATACACGCCCTCAATTTCGCTTAAAAGTTTTAGAATTTCTGACTTTGGTTTGTCCTTGTTTTCTTTACATAATTTAATGGCTTGCAAATTTGGTTCTTCACCATCCCCAATAATGAAAAAGTCAAAAATTTCCCTGTACGTTTCCGGATTTGATGTAATAACCGGACCTCCTGCAAAAATCAGTGGATCAGATTCCGTTCTTTCGTTTGCTTTAAACGCAAACTTGTTATTTTCTAAAATTTGGAAAATTGATAGGAAATCCATGTCAAATGAAAATGAAAACCCAATAAGATTAATGCTTTCTCTATAAATTCGGGAAGTTTTTGTGTCTGCATAAATCCTTTCAATATCTATGTCTTGGAGCTTATCTATTGCTCTGAATAGCCATAAATACCCTAATGAAGCCATTGCAAAAGATTCTGGCCCAGGGAATGCAAACCACATATTGTAGTCAAAATCTTTTTTTATTGTCCTATCGTAAAGGAAAATTTCATTAGTGTTGTTCAATGTTACTTTCCTGTTCTTTGGCATTTATTGGGGCTAAATATAATTCATCCACTAGCACACATAATGTTGCTGCAATTGCAGGTGATAATATAACTCCCCAAATGCCAAGAAATTCTTCTGCTGCGAATAATGCAACCATGATTGTAATTGGATGGAGTTTCATGAACTTACCAAATAAGAATGGTCTTATTACATAGTTTGAAACCTGTTGAATTGTTAAGAATAGAATTACTGCAAGGATAACTTTAACCATGCCTAGTGGGAATGCAATCATAACAATTACCGTAACTGCTATTGTCGGTCCTAAAACAGGAATGATTTCGCAAATACCGGCAATTAAACCTAACAAAATAGGATATTCAATTCCAAGGAGTGCAACCATTATTGTTATCATAATGCCGACTGTAACCATTGATAGGACTTGAGCTCTTACATAGTTACCTACTTTTGATGCAATATTATATAATATACAGCCTGCTTTTTCTTTCAAGTTTGGGGGGAAAAATTCTATGAATTTATCTCTTAAATAGTTTTTATCAACTAAGATATAATATGTAAACATTGTGAGTGCTAGCGTTATGAATGCAGCTTGAGCAAATCCCATTGTGATATTTAATGATTGACTCAATACGTTTTGTGCAATATCAGATGATGCACTTGCCAAATTGTTTGTAGGAATTAAATTTGTAATGGTATGCCCGTATAGTTTTGTACTTGTAATGAAATTGTAAAAATTGGTGGCTTTTTGAGGGAGAATTGCTACGAATAATTCTATTTCTTTGTAGCACATTATAAGTATAGGTAATATTAGTGCAAAAAGCGCAACGATTGCAGTTAAAACAATTATTGATGCTGACAATGCTCTATTTTTTAGCTTTTCTTGAACCTTATTTACAAAAGGGTTCAGTGCGGCTGCGAAAACAAATGATGCAAATAATATCATGAGTAAACCACATAATTTTGGCATGAGTAACAATAATAAAACTGTTAAAATTGTAAAAATTATCGTTTTTACATTAAAAAATTTCTTTACCATTATAAAAATTCCCCTATATTTTTAGTCTGTATCTCCATGATGTTACAAAAAAATTATAAAAATTTCAACCGCTAATAGTACCGTATTTACGCTATTATTCACCGTATTGTATAAAAATAAATATTATAATTTTATCGGTTTTTGTAACATTACTTAACATGAAGGTTTAAAAAAGGCAATTATCAATGAAACAAATACTTTATATAATTACGAGGACACTAAACTAACACAAGGATCGAGGACAATGGGTTTCTTACTAGGAGCATTTGGAAAACTTTCAGCCGGGCGTCGAATGAGACAGCTACAGGCTCGCATGATGCGCGTCCAATCACGTGTTAGACGAGTAACCCGCGATGCCGAGAAGATGGAGAAACAACTCCAACAGGCTGAAAAAAGAGAATTAAATAATTTAACTTTATATAGCAATTCTATATATATGAATGCACAACAGTATTTGTTACAAAACACAGGGATTGCTGCTATTCAAAACAAATGGGCTAGTGGTGAAAAACTTACTGCTGAAGAACAACAAGCTTATAATACTGGCATTAATAATATGAGTCAAAACTTGGGTGCAATAAAGGCTCAGAACGATCAAATGGTTGCAAGTATGAAGCAACAAATCGAAGACAAGTACGAGATGTTAAGAGAGCAAATGCTCGAACCAATCAAAGACGAAGAAGAATTGTTGCAAAACGAAAAGGATTCGTTGGAAAGTCAATACGAAATGGCAAAACAAGACTACACCGCTTGCAAGCAAATGGAAAAAGAAGATGCGAAGAACATGGCTCCAAGCTACACAGGCGTTGGTCAAGGATAGGTTTAATAACCGCTCTTGGGATTATTCCAAGGGCGGTTTTGTTATGAATACAAAAATCCCCTAGTTTTCCAGATTGGCAAACAGCTTTACCATCGAAAAGTCAAAGACTTTTAAGAGTTTTTGTTACTCTCGGGTGTGAGCCTTAACCAACAATACCATTATATCGCTGTTTTAAAATATTGTAAACATCCGTATTTTTACTTACGTAAAAATACGACTAGCCACTTGGGGGAGTTTAACACTTGACATCCTTGGAGGATAAGGGTTTGCGAATTGGAATTTTTTTGAAAAAAGGGAAAAGGAATAAGGAAATAGAGGAATAAGTTCAATAAAAGTCTATAAGTCAATAAGTTGATAAGTCTATAGGTTTATTACAATTTTATTTGTAGGTCGGCTTTACTAAGCCGACATTAAAAAATCCGTCATTCGGAGGTGTAAACCGTAGAGTATGTAATATTATTTTACAAATTTTCCCGAAAAATTTCTAACTAAACTTAATTCTTTCCTTTTTTTCGTCGAAATAAAAAAGAAAAAGTGAACATTGAAATCGTCGGCTTAGTAAAGCCGACCTAAGTAATTATCCGAACGCATAGGTTAGAGATCCTGAACCACCAAGTAGGAACAGAAAATTACGCATCGATTTTATCTCTGCTAATTTTCTAATCAGTTCAGGATGACAAGTTTGTTCAGTGAAATGGATTTTCATTAAACTTTCTTTAACTAATTTACAAAAACTCCATTATGATATAAAATAAAGACATGGAAAATATAAGTTTAAATGAGAAGATTAACGAATTAGTCGTTAAAATGGCTAAAGAGCCTAAAAATGTTGAAAATTACCATGCTTTGTCTGAGCTTTATATGCAAGAACAAAATTATGACAAGGTTATGTCTGTACTGGATAGTTTGCTTGCAATCAAGCCTGATGATGTTCAAGCACTTGTTGGTATGGGTACAATGTGGTTTTATGAACGTGATTTTAGAAAATCATTGTCCTATTACAACCGTGCGTTAGACGTAAATCCTAAAAATTTCTTGATTTACTATAACATTGGTAATGTTTTTGCAGAATGGAAAAACTTCTCAAAGGCTTTATTTTATTACAATCGTGCAATTGATTTGAATTCATCTAATCCTGAAATTTATAACGCAATTGCTCTTTTGTACCAAGATATTGAAGATTATGTTGAAGCTAAGGCTTATTATGAAAAAGCTCTATCTTTAGACCCTGATAACGTTGGGGCTATGATTGATATGGGAAATGTTTGTTTCAAATTATATGATTATGAAACTGCATTAAAGTTATTCAAAAAAGTTTTTGTACTTAACCCTGATAATGAGTTGGTTGCTGTTTGTATTGCGAATGCTTTGACCTTAATGAAGGAAAAAGATGAGGCTTACAAATATTTTGAACAAGCTCTATCAATGACTGAAGACAAATATTCTATTTATATTTGTTATGCAATTTCAAAAACTGAATTTAAAGAATTTGACAAAGCTGAAAAACTTTATCAAACAGCAATTGAATTTGACCCTAAAAAATCAAACGCTTACCTTCTTTTAGCTAATTTGTATTCTAACCAAGGAAAACAAAAAGAAGCTATTGATTTTTATAGAAAAGCTCTCCATGTTGAGCCAAACAATCCTGAAACATATATGTTATTAGGGAATGCTCATTATCTTGATAATGACATGGAACAAGCTATTCAATCTTATAGAGCATCAATCGCTTTAGCTCCTGAAAACGATGAATACAGACTTATTTACAGTCAAGTTATGGATGATTATGTTAAGTCTGTGAGAGGGGAAGTTTAAGATGTATAAATCAAAAAATCCAGCTAGTATCGGGGACAGAATTCTTTCGGTTGCCTCTTATGTTACTGCCGGATGGGTAGGATTAATTTATATGGTGATTTTGTATTTTATGAAAAAGCCAGCTTCTTTATTCCTTCGATTTAATGTTTTTCAATCAATTTTTATATCATTCTTTTACTTTTTGTTGTGCATGATATTTGGCTTTATTTCAAACATCTTGTTGCAAATCCCGTTTGTAAATGCGTTAGTTTCATGGTTTATCTTGTTGTTTAACAGACCATTAATTTTTGAATATTCCGCAATACAATCAATTGTTACGGGGTTATTTATTTATATGTCAGTAATGGCGTTGCTTGGTAAAATGCCAAGAGTGTATTGGGTTTCAAAGATTATTGATAAATCTGTTCGATAGTTTTTTTAGATAGTGAAACATGTATTCTCTTTTCTTAACATCCTTAAAATTCAGTTGACATTTGGGCTTGGTTGATGTTTGATAGTAGTGTATTAGCCGAAATTTTCGTGCTGGATTTGACGGTTAGTATCATTTGTATAAGCAGGGATGCGACGCCCAAGCACCCTAATCAGCTTAGAGTAGGGCAAATTTGGTAAAATTAAAAGGAGAAATTATGCCAACTATTAACCAGCTAGTACGTTCTGAAC
>CAKUTL010000039.1 GCA_934692295.1 uncultured Candidatus Melainabacteria bacterium | reverse complement strand
AATAATTTCCTTACGCTTTTCTTATTTATAAACAATATTGAACGCTATTTTATTTTTACAGTCGGAACAACAGACATCCCAGGAACAATATTAAATTTTGAATAATCTTCATCAAATACAATTTTTACTGGAACACGTTGAACGATTTTTACATAACTACCAACAGCGTTTTCTGGAGGGAATAAACTAGATTTTGCTCCAGTTGCTCTTTGAATACTATCAACATGAGCCTTAAACTTTTTATTTGGATAAGTATCAACTTTCACCCAAACTCTTTGACCAGGTTGCATGTGAGTTAATTGACCCTCTTTAAAGTTCGCAACAACCCAAACTCTTCTTGGTACAACCGCCAACAATGGTTGCCCTGTTTGAACATAATTTCCTTGTTCAACACTACGAGAAGCAATCAACCCATCAGAAGGAGCATAAATCTTGGTGTAACTTAAATTTAGTTTAGCTTGTTCAACTTCAGCTTCTAACCTTTGAATTTCAGCTTGTACCGTTTGAGTTTTAGCAATAGAAGAATCAAGTTCTGATTTCATAGCTTTTGTTCTATTACTTGCAGATTGATAGTTAGCCTTTGAGACGTCTAAATCCTTAGAACTTCTATCATAATCTTGTTTTGATACTACACCCGTTTTGTACATATCGTTATAACGTTTATAATCTTTTTGAGCAAAATCTAATTTTGACATTGCGGAAGCGGTATCATCTGATGCTTGGTGCATATCGGATGTATTTTTTGAAACATCATGATTTGACACATTCAAACGTGCTTTAGCTTCTGCAAGTTTAGCTTCTGCTTGGTCTAATTTTACTTGATAATCATTGGGGTCAATTTCTAAAAGTAAATCACCTTTTTTAACCGGTTGGTTATCATCAACAAGCAAGTTAACAACCGGACCAGAAACTCGAGGAGCTACTGAAATTATTCGACCTTCTACAAAAGCATCATCTGTTGATTGGTAATGTGTTGACATAATTGCAGCATAAAAGCCTAATAAAATAAGCACTACAGCGGCAATCGCAGGAATGAAGACACGCTTTTTAGTAAGTTTTGGTCTTCTTTTTTTCAATCTTGCTTTTGCTAAAATCTCAATTTCTTCTTTTTTTCTTTTTTTACCCTTTGGAAAACGAGGGGCAACATTAATTTTATCTTTGTTTTCCGTCATTGATTTTTACCTCATTTATAGTTGTATATTTACCTTCGATATTAAATTTTCTCTAATTTTAGAAAGAACATTATAGAAAATATCCAAATCTCTTTCTTCAACACCTTCTACGGTTTCCAGCCAAACTCTCAAAATTTCTGGCAGAACTTTGTTATACAAATCAATTCCTTTTTGAGTAATTGCAATTTTAAAAACTTTTCTACCACTAACATCTGGAGTTTTAGTTATGCAACCCATTTCTTCTAAAATACAAACAATTCTAGAAATATTGGGTCTATCTTTAAGGGTTAATGCTGAAATTTGACGTTGATATAAATTATTATTTTCATACAAAACTGCTAGAACAGAAAACTGTTCAGGAGTAATGGGGAAATTACAATTTGAAAATGCCTGACAAGCAAATATCTTAGACAAATTTCCTGTACCAGTCAAATTCATACCTACTTTATATTTTAATAATCTATTCTTGTCCATGTTTTTACTTTGTGTTATTATGATAACACAAAAAGGATAAAAATAGCATGAAAAAATTACAAATATTACTTATCTTAATAAGTTTATTTATTATTACCCCACAAGCACAAGCTAAAGAAGCACAAAACTCAAATGCAAATTTGCAATATATGAATTTGCAATGGTGGAACAAATTTAACGATGAAAACTTAAATAACTACCTTGGAGAAGTTTACAAAAACAATCCAGATTTAAAAATCGCAACAATTAAAGCGAAACAGTCAAAAGAGGCAATAAAACAAGCGTTCGCAAACCAATTACCTCAATTATATTTCAACGGAAATATTCAAAGAGAATTTACATCTGCGACTACAAGATTTGGAGATGTTGTAATTCCTGATTATAACCAAGCAAGATATTACTTACCGCTAACAATGAATTATGAAGTGGATATTTGGGGTGAAAATTATTTAAAAACTAAAAGTGTGAAAAAACAAGCGGAGATGATTAAAGAAGACGAAAGAGCATCTTATATATCTATTTCATCAGACTTTGCTGCTAATTACTATACACTAATTGGGATTGATAAACTAATTCAAAACCAAGAGGACCTAATTAAAATTGAAGAAAATATTGTTAATCTTGAAAAAGAAAAATACAAAAGCGGATTATGTCCAGTTTATGAACTTTTGTCAGAGCAACAAACTCTTGCAAAAATGAATGAACGCTATAATTCTTTAAAAGAAAGACAAGATATTATTATAAATCAAATGATTACCCAACTTGGAGATAGATTCATAAAAGATATCACTAGAAGTGACTATAACACTATCTCAAATATAGATATTCCAGAAGAAATTTCAACAGAATATATTCAATACCGCCCTGACATGAAAAAAGCAGAAGAATATATCGAAAAAACAGGTATTGATGTAAAAATTGCAAGACGAGATTTCTTACCAAAATTCACTGTTTATGGTCAAGTAGGTTTCAATGCCTATGATTGGTGTAGAATTTTTGCGCCTCACACATTCCTTTCTAATATCGGAGTAGCACCATCTCTTGATTTATTCACGGGAGGATATAAGAAAGCTAAACTTCGTTATAACAAATTAGAATACGAAAAAGCCCTACAAATTTATCAAAAAACAATTCTAACCTCTATTCAAGAGCTTAACGATGCAATGATGAGTGTAAAAACTTCTAGCAAAAATTACCAAAACAGCCTTGAAAGATATAATCTTGAACAAGAAAAATTAGAACTTGGAAACAATCAGTTCAAAATAGGAGCAAGATCTCAATTAGATAATATGAAAGATAACCAAGCAATTTTAATTATGGAAGAAGATATGGTTACTAATAATATTAATAAAGTTATTTCTTCTATAAATTTATACAAAGCAACAGGTGGTCAAGATTATACAAATCCAAATACTAATTTGTAATCTCTACAAGGTGTTCTGGTTTTGAATCAAAAGAACAATCTAACGGAATTGAAAACCCGAAGATATTACTTTGGTTTTTGAAACTTTTTGCAATTATTTTGCCTCCATGTGCTTCAACAATCTTCTTTGATAAATACAAGCCAAGTCCAACTCCAACTTTGTTGAATTTATCAGAATGAGAAACATATTTTCTAAACAAGCCATTCATAACACTTGGTTCTATATATGGACTAGAATTTTTGACCAATAATTCTAAATTTTTATCCGATTTATTTATAGAAACAACGACACGAGAATTCGAAAAGGCATAATTTATTGCATTTGACAAAAGATTGATAACCACTCGTTTCATTTCAATTTTATCTGCAACAACCATATATTCAGAATCATTAGAAAACTCAACTGTTATAGAATTCTCCTCGGCTAAATTAGAAACTTCCTGTATTGACTCTTCAATAGTTTTCGTCAAATTAAATGAGGAAAAATTCAATGAAATATCTCCATTTTCAAATTTATAAGTAGATAAAAGAGTATAAACCATATCATACATATAATTACAGGAATCTAAAGTTAACTTAAGCATGTCTTTTTGTTCTTGATTAAATTCTCCAAATTGTCCACTCAACATTAGCTCCAAAGCTCGAACTTGAGCAATTGTCGGAGTTTTCAAATCATGGCTGAGAGTGGCAATATAAGTTTCTCGTTGTTCAGAAATTCGTTTTTCTTGTTCAATACTTCGACCAAAAGTAGAAATAGCATAGAGATTTCCTTTATCATCAAATAATGGAGTCTTACAGATGCTATACCAATGCCTATCACCATCAAGTGTTGTAAATCGTTTTTCAAACTGTAAATTTTGCTTATTAGCTTTTATAATAACATCCTCAGCCATAACTTCTTCTTTAAAAATATCTGGATTAACTTGAATATTTTCACCAGTTAAAAGATAATCAACTCCATCTACGAATAGACGATTAGCTTTATCATTTCCTAAAATATAATTTCCCGAAGTATCAACGATATAAGCAAACATCGGAGTATTATTCAACAAAGTTACTAATTGAGAATTTGAAAGTTCTAATGAATCTTTTAAGTTACAAGTATCAGTAACATCACGACTCAAAGTTAAAACACCTACGACCTCGTTATTACTGATAATTGGGGTCGAAACAACTTCGTATTTTAATTCTGGGCTGGAAGAATAATCCGTATAAAAACAAGTCCGAGAAACTCGTTTTTTCATCACATATCTGTCATTTGATTTCAAAATATTAGCTTGTTTTTTATCCGAAAGAAATTCTTTTATAGTTTTTCCAATAATTTCAGAGGAATCCTTTTTCCCTGCAAGACAAGCAAATTTTTTAGAACACATTGCATATTTTAGCTTGGAATCCTTGAAAGTAATAATATCTGGAGAATTAGAAAAAATTATATCTAAAAGAGATTCAACATGGCAAGAATTACAAGCTGGCGAAAGAGATTTTGTTCCTGAAATACAATATCTATATCTTAAAAATTCATCATCTTTTACATTTAATTTGCAATTAAATAAAAAGCTATTAAATAGTTGCTTTAGAGTCAAAACAATTATTGCGATAAGAACCGACATCTTGGGAGGTAAAAACGTCAACCCTAAAAAAGGACTGCAAAAGAAAAATACAGTTATAATATAAAAAAACAAATGAATAAAATACATTTTCGATCTAAAGTTAAAAACATTATTTTTAAACAAAGTCATATTTAAAATCCTCTGCCAATTGAATTACACGTTTAGTTTTCGATAATTTTTGAAAGATTGAACGGACAGAAAGAGCCAAATCTTTCAAATTAAGATTAAGAGATTCTGCAACATCCGATTTATCAAAGCCTTTAAGAATCATATCAATAAGAATACCTTCACTAGGGGTTAGCTCTCTTTTAAAATATTCATAATCGCAAGAGGGAAGATATTTTATCAGATTAAAAATATTATGTTGAATTCTAAAATCAATCCAAATATTACCAGAAAAGACTTTATCTAAAATACTTAATAACTGATTTTGACTCACATCCTTTAGGGCATAAGCATCCACATTTGCAAATAACGCCATCAGTATTTCAGAGCGGGTATTAACAGAAACAAGCAATAGAACTTTAGTATTCGGGGAAATAGTTTTGATTAAATTGGATGCCTTTGTTCCATTCATTTTCGGCAAACCGAAATCCATAATCACTAAATCGGCACCGTTACCTTCCAAATATTCAATACTATCCTCCGCATTTTCAAATTCGGCACAAACTTCAATATCAGAACGAGAAGCAATCATTTTTTTCAAAATTGCTCGACTAAGTGCAAAATCATCTACTATTATCACTTTTTTGACCTTTCCCATCAGTTATATCCCTCAGCCTTTCTGATTCGTATTATTATTTAACACAATATTCAAAAACAATAAAATTACCGAGTTGGGCTATTAGAAAAATCAATTTAAAAAATCCCGCCAAAAGGACTCTTGGCAGGATTTCAAACATAAAAAAAATATTAAATTATTTTGCTTGTTCATGTACTGGTTTAACATCAAGATTCAAATCTTTGTGATGTTTAAATCGGCGACCTAAATCTTTTTGTCCACGATGCTCTCTAAATTGTGGAGGGGGTCCCCCTTGTGGTCCTCTAAACTGGTGTACTCCTCGACCTTCTGGGTGCATCATTGGAGGAGGAGGAAGTTGACGTTCCATTCTTGGACCATAAACACCCATCATTGGACAAGTAGGAGGACACTTAGGACGTAAAATATTAGCACCTAATAAAATTGCAAGTAATGCTCCAACAAATACAGCAGAAGCAATAAATGCCCATTCTTTTAGTTTTTTAATACATTTTTCTTTGCAATCACATGTTTTAATTTCTTCTGTCATAAAAAATCTCCTTATATCATCTACATTTTTATAAACGAAATAAGGAGATTAAAAGTTCATGTTTAATTTAAAATTTATTCTGCTTCAATCTGACAAACATAATCAGGAGAATTTGAAAGTCTTCTTTCTATTTCATCAAATGTTAAAAGTCCTCTTGTTGCTCCGAATTCTGAAACAACACCGGCAGAATTGATTGAAGCCATTTTTAATGCTTTTTCAATATCTTTATTTTCTCTCATCAATGAAGCACAGAATGTAGAAGCAAAAGCATCCCCTGCTCCGAGTGTTGAAGTTACAGGACCATCAAAACAAGGGCAATAGAAATATTGTTTACCATCATAGGCGTAAGCCCCAGCACCGCCATCAGTAATAACAATAATTTGATAATCAGAAACCTTTAATTTCTTGAACATTGCTTTTAAATCCGGATGAATAAGCATTGTAGAGAATTTTTCTTCTTTTGTATCAGAACGAAGCTGGATACCTGTTGCCATAGAGGCTTCTTCTTTATTCATAACAACAATTTGAGCAGATTCCAAAATCTTTTTCAAATAATTAAAACCTTTTTTAATACCTGTTGTTCCTGCATTAAAACAAATTGCGGTATCATTTTCTTTGGCAAACTTAACAATATCATCCAAGACCTTGTTACTATCACCATTTAGAGGGGCAATGTATAGAAGTTTTGCATTTTTGATTGCATCAAAATTAATTTCACATTTTTTGATATGTGCATTTGCACCACGGTGTGCCAAAACAGTTCTATCACCTTCAAAACTTGTTAAAATAATTGAAAAACCTGTAGATTCTTCTTTATTTTGAATTACATAAGATAAATCAACATTTCTTGTTTTGAAAAATTCAAACAAACCTTTTGAATAAATATCATCGCCAACTTTAAAAATTGCAGCGGTAGAAAGTCCAAGATTCGCAAAATTTGTAGCAGTATTAACACCGCCGCCACCAACTTGAGATGCAAAATCTGTGATTTCAATTTTTGCACCATATGAATAACTCATAAATTCTGATTTTTTCTTTAGTGAACGAACAGAAACAATATTTGCATCGTCACATTCAACAAATACATCCATTGTCGCACTTCCAATAGTAACTATATCAGCCATTATTAACTCTCCATTTCATGTATTCCGATTGACTTTATTTTAACACAATGAAAGGATATAAAAAAGAGTTAAATAAGCAAAAAAAATTTTGTTCAAACCTTACTACTAGAACAAAAGAGTAAAGGATATATTCATGAACTTAACAATTACACCAAAGATTATTAGCTTTAATAACGCTCAACACAACAAAAAAATACGACAAGATGAAAATCACACAACAAATTCTCAAATCAAATATAAAAATATTCATGCTTATAAAGATTTTAATATAATGTTTACTGGTAGAACCCCAGAAAACTTTTATGCTCAAGACTTCAACCGAAATAATATGCCATCATCAATGAAGAAATATTTAGACTATGACTACGAAGAAAGACAACATATTCCTCCAGAACAAATGATGAGAGAAGTATTTAAGTACATAGAATTGGCGGACAATTTTGAAGATGTAAAAAATATTTATCCCGACGAAGAGTTATTTAGCAACCTTCACGAAAACAAAATGAAGAACAAAACAAGCATTCTTGCCGAAATAAAAATGGCAAAAGAAATGAGCGATACTCCACTATTAAAAGACGGGAATAATAATTTTGGGATGTATTTATTAAAAAAGATTTATCTTGAAGGGAAAACC
Source organism: uncultured Candidatus Melainabacteria bacterium (assembly GCA_934692295.1). Lineage (GTDB taxonomy): Bacteria > Cyanobacteriota > Vampirovibrionia > Gastranaerophilales > Gastranaerophilaceae > Zag111. Next base: position 8,487 of record CAKUTL010000039.1, on the reverse strand, counting down.
CTAAAAGAAATAAACAAAGATTTTTATGAAAAAGACATGAACGAGGAATATAGAGGAATAATCTCAAAACCATTATCAAACGATGACACAACAGCTTATGGTATCAAATTTCCAAAACAAAGTTTCTGGAACTCTTTCATTGCAACGAGAGAAGAATATAAGAAATTCTTTGTTACTTTACCTAAAAATTCAGTAAATCCAGCAGCTCGTTTGCCTAAAAAAGAAGAAACTAAACAAACAGAAAGCAATACATCTATTGAAAGGAAAAGAGCAACTAGAAAATATTTACTCCCAACATATAAAAAGAAACAACTAACTGATGATTTAAAATCCTCAACAATGACAAGCACGGATGTTGAGAAAAAAATCAGAAAAAGATTTGCCAAAGATGACCCAGAAGCATCATTTATTGTCAAATATTTAAGCCCAATTATGACAGTTGCAACAGATAGAGCACATCTTTCAGAAGATTTGAAATCTTTTATTGATGCAGAACGTCGCAACGGAAAAATTGGGAACGAAGATATTATGCTCCAACGTTATTGGAATAAAAACCCAATGATGAAAAACATTTTCTCACACGCTATCATTGATACTATTGATATGTTCGAAGATATTTATGGTGAAGGTGGTTTTATTGCAATAAATTCAGATTTAAAAGAAATTACCCCAGAGTCTAAAAATCAAAAAGTTGTTGATCATGTTTCACCAGAATACAAGGAGCTTTTAGACTACACCCAAACAATATACCCAAATAGAGAAGCAAGATATGCAAAACATGATGAAGAACAAATCAAATGGGATAATTATTTTGAAGAGAAATATGGAAACATTGAAAAAGAAAACGACCTACAAAACGCAGATGAAGCGAACTATCTAACAGAGGAAACTTCCCAAACAACAGAAGAAGCAGAATTTGATGAAAACAAACTTTCTATAAACGATATTAATGAAAAATTTGAAGAACGAATAAAAAAAGAAGGAATTATTCTCCCAAGTCCTCTTTTAAAAGAATATTGTAAATTTATGAATGGCAATGCCGATCTTGCATTCAAAATACAAGTTGCAAATCTTCCAAAAGATTGCACGGTCAAGGATATTCAAAAAATCTGGAGAACTGATGGCTCACCAGACTACATTGACGACCTTAACACTCGATTTTTTATGGAATATGAAAAAGAAGTGCAGACAACAAATTGTGCCATAAGGGAACTCGCAATCACGTACGACAACCAAAAACTTAAAAACGTAAATATTTCCGCAGACTCAAATGAAATCAATGAGGAAGATAAAGAATTCCAAAAATTTATTTCAACTCACAAACAAGAGCTTAATACCTTATATTCAAAACTTCTAGCTCCGATGACTGATAGAGAACGAAATCTCGTAACACTTGCATTCATGAGTGAAATTGACAAATACGAAAACGACAAAAATGTTGACCCTCGAACAAATGCAGTTATTTTAATGTTCAAAGACATTTCAAAACTTCACAAAAACCAACGAAAAAAAATCAAAGACTTTATAAATGAAGTAATTCCAGATTCAACAAAAACAATTTTAAATAAAAAATCAAACAAAAACGACAAATTTAACCTATTCACATCTTTTATGAATGGCATAATAGATGAATGTGTATTCAATCAGCAATACTTGCCATTTCTTGTAAATAAAGAAACGGTAGAGAAATATGCTCCACTTATGGATTCATTTGACAAAGATCTGATTAGAAGAATGGAAGAAACTTTACCTCCTGCAGGAAGAGAATTTTACAATGCTTCCAATGACAAAATCAAAACAGGATATTTTTGCGAAACAGTTACTCTTCCAACCTTGAACAAACACTAAAACTTGATATAAAAAATCCCTCTTGAAATATTTCAAAAGGGATTTTTCTTTTTTATAAAAATTACTATTGAATAACTTTAGCTTTATCTTCTTCAGTTACACCTTTGATAGTAAGGTTTACACGACCTTTTTCATCAATTTTAATAACTTTAACGATAACTTCTTGACCAATAGTCAAATGAGGTTCAATTGATTCAATTCTTTCGTTGCAAACTTGAGAAATGTGAACCATACCGTCTTTGCCGCCGCCTAATTCAACGAAAGCTCCGATAGGGATAATTCTTACAACTTTACCTTTAATAACCATTCCTACTTCAGGTTTGAAAGTTAAATCTCTAATCATTTTCATAGCGATTTTAGCACCTTCTTGATCATTAGAAGTAATAGTTACAACACCAGAGTCTTGAATATCAATTTCTGCACCAGAAGCATCAATAATTGCACGGATTTGTTTTCCGCCAGGTCCGATAACTGTTCCGATGTCTTCAGTTGGAATAGTCATTGTATTGATACTTGGAGCAAATGGAGACATTGGTCCAGGTTCAGTGATTGCTTCTCTCATTTTACCTAAGATATGTAATCTACCTTCTTTAGCCTGAGCTAATGCTCTTCTCAAAGTATCATTAGCAATACCTTTAGCCTTCATATCCATTTGAAGAGCTGTAATTCCAGTATCATTACCTGTAACTTTGAAGTCCATATCACCCAAGAAATCTTCGATACCTTGGATATCAGTTAATACAACAGGTTCTTTTCCTTCTTCAGTAATCATACCCATTGCAACACCACCAATCATGCACTTAACTGGAACACCTGCATTCATCAATGCCATTGATGAACCACAAGTTGAAGCCATTGAAGTTGAACCATTAGATTCCAATACATCTGAAGTTACTCTGATAGTGTAACCAAATTCTTCTTGAGAAGGTAAAGCTGGGATATTAGCTCTTTCAGCCAAGTGCCCGTGTCCAACTTCTCTTCTTCCTGGTCCTCTTAGAGGCTTTACTTCACCAACTGAGAACCCTGGGAAAATATATTTGTGCATATAAGTTTTTTCAGTTTCTGGATCAACACCATCTAGTTCTTGCTTCATAGCAGGACCGGCTAATGTTGCAACTGACAATACTTGAGTTTGACCTCTTGTAAATACAGCAGAACCGTGAGCTCTAGGAATAACACCAACTTCACACCAAATAGGTCTTATTTCGTTAGGTTTTCTACCGTCAGCTCTAACGCCTTCGTCAAGAATCATTGTACGCATAATATGTTTTTCTGCATTTTTAAATTCTTCAGCAACAAAGTCAATACCTGTTTCTTCAATGATTTGTTTAATATAATCATCATCAGGAAGAGCATCGATTTTTTCTTTAACTAATTTTTTAGCTTCTTCCAATTTATTTTGTCTATAAGTTCTGTCGAAATTGTGATAAGCATCAAAAATCATATCGTGAGCTGTTTCTTCAATAATCTTTTTAATACCTGTTGTATCATATGGATTAACAAATTCTTGTTTTTCAACGCCACAAGCCTTTGCAAATTCAACTTGAGCTTCACATTGTTTTTTAATTTCGCCTTGAGCAAATTCAACTGCTGCCATAATGTCGTCTTCTGAAACGAATTTACAACCAGCTTCAACCATAATAACTGAATCATGAGTACCAGCAACAACGATGTCTAGGTCTGATGCTTTAGCTTGTTGGTGAGTTGGGTTGGCAATCAAATTGCCTTCGCTATCTCTAGAAACTCTAACAGCACCGATAGGACCTTCAAATGGAGCTCCAGACAACATCAAAGCACAAGAAGCACCTAACATTGCCAATGTATCAGGTTGATTTTCTTGGTCATAGCTGAATAATTGAGCTACGATTTGAATATCATTTCTATAACCTTTAGGGAATAAAGGTCTGATTGGTCTATCAATCAATCTTGAAACAAGGATAGCTTTATCACTTGCTTTTCCTTCTGAACGGTTGTAACCGCCAGGAATACGACCAATTGAAGACATTCTTTCTTCATAATCAATCAACAATGGGAAGAAATCTATCCCAACACGTGGTTCTTTTGAAACAACACAGTGAACAAATAGCATTGTATCACCGCATCTTACTGTAACAGAACCATTAGTTGATTGTGCATACTTTCCAGTTTCAATAGTTACGGTTTTACCACCGATTTCTAATTGAAAGCTTTTTGTTTCAGGTTTCATAAATTTACCTTTTCTTTCTGCGTTCTATCTAACGCCTTTAAGTTATACACTTCCATTTACAAAAATAATTATACTCCAAAAACAAAGAATTGAAACTCTTGTAAAAATTTGTTATAATTAGAATTATGATTAAGAATACAGAGAACCTAAATCAATATAAAAATGAAAGATTTTTGAATTTCTACAAAATGTACGAAAAAGAAATAACTCCTTATATTGAAAAATATGAAAAAGAGAGAATTAAAGAAATTTGTAAATTAATTATACTGCCTACGATTGTTATACTTATATTAGCTCTATATCAATTTAATATAGTACTTGCCATTGCAATTTATGGAGGATTTTTTATATTCCGTTATTTCAAAAATAAATATTTTTGCGAAAATAAAAAATTTCAAAGTTTAGTAAAAAAAGATTTATTGCCTAAAATACTTGGAAATATTGAAGGAATTTCTTGGAGTTCAAGCAAAACAACTATTAGTGATGAAACTATCCGAAAAAGTCAACTGTTTGAGAGTTATAACATTAGAGAAGATGATGATGTTTTTACTGGAGAGTATAAAGGAGTAACCTTCAAAGTTTCAGAAACAAACTTATCTTCTGAGTCAGGTTCTGGAGATGATCATACGGTTTCAAACGTATTTAAGGGAATTATTATTTTAATTGACTCAAATAAAGAAATAAAAGCCCATACAAAAATTCAACCTAAAATGGATAAAAAAACGGAAATAATATGTACACTACTCCTTGTTTTTCTATGGGGTTCTCTTTTATATTACGCAATCAGTAGTGAAAGTTATTTTATATCTTGTATCTTTCTCTTTTCTGGCACTATTAGTATCATTTCCTTATTCTCTCATTCAAATAAGGAAATGAATCTTGAAGATCCAGATTTTAATAAAAAATATATTGTTACAACTGAAGACCAAATAGAGGGAAGATACTTAATTACGACAGGATTTATGGAAAGATTTAAAAATCTACAGACGGTATTTAAAACTAAAAACATAGAATGTGCATTTTTTGATAACAAAATAATGTTCGCTCTACATACCAATAAAGATTTTTTTGAATTATCAGGTGGATTATTTCACTCTTTGAAAAACCCAAAACAAGTAAAATCTTTTTATGAAGAAACAACCGCAATTTACGATATAATTGATTATTTTAAACTAGACGAAAAAACAGGATTATAACAAATATGATTAAGAACAAAACATCAAGACAAATAAAAAATGAGAGAATGTTAGACTTTTACAGATATTATGAAAAAGAAATCAGCCCTCTCATTGAAAAATACGAAGGAGAAAGAAAAATACGTGCTGTAATCTTTACAGTTATTGCGATATTTGCAACATGCTTTTTGGCAACCTATATTTATCATCTTTTATTTTTCCCTTTAATAGTGGGAGGGTTAGCCTTATATGCTATTGTTATGTTAATCTCATATCGATTTATAACTAGAGGGCTACAAAACAAGATAAAAAAAGAAGTATTGCAAAAATTGATTTGTTCTCTTGGAAATATAAACTGGATTCCAGAAAAAAACACTATTAGTAACGGAATACTAAGACAAAGTGAATTATTTAGCACTTACAACACAAGAAGCAATGACGACACATTTGAAGGAGAATACAACGGACTCTCTTTTAAAATATCAGAAACCAGCTTGACGCAAGTTTCTGGTTCCGGGAGACACAGAAGAGTTGACAGCGTATTTAAGGGAGTTATTATTCTAATTGATTCCAACAAAACAATAAAATCAAAAACAATTATTGCCACTAAAGGGGATCAAAATATTAGAAACAATGTTACTGGTACAATTGCTACAATATTGACTTCTGTTATAATCATAGTTCTTGGATATTTATTAAAGGACACATTTGAAATCGGAATTGGAATATTTTTGTTAATTCTCTTTAGCCTCATTGCCCTTTGTCAAAAAATTGACAATGAAAAAGAAATGAGCAGCATGACACTTGAAGACCCTGAGTTCAATAAAAAATATAATGCGTACTCTCAAGATCAAATTGAAGGGCGATACTTAATTACAACGAGTTTTATTGAAAGATTTAAAAACCTTCATACAGCATTTGGAACAACAAAGGCTAAATGTGCTTTCGTTAGGGATAAAATAATGTTTGCTTTATCGACTAATAAAAACTTATTTGAACTTTCTGAAGGGATTTTTTGTTCATTAAAAGATCCGAAACAAACAAAAGTTTTTTATGATGAAATTTCCGCAATATATGACATTATCGACTATTTCAAACTTGATACGAAAATAGGATTATAAATCTCTTCAATACAATAGCAAAAAATTTGATTTAGGGGTTTTAGTTGTTTTTGAAATGAACATAGTTAACAACAATACTCAAATTAATTTTAGAGCTAAATTTAAAAATCCCGTACAAATTCTAAAAAAAGATGCACTTGGCTCTTACAACCACCAAGTAGCGTCATTTGTTGAAATTGAAAATTCAAACAAATACGACATTAAAGCATTAAAAAATGTATGCCATTACTGGGGAGAAAGGGACCAATATGCTTGCAATATCTATACAACAGCATTAGAAAGATATTATAATCCCGATTGGTATGACTCCTTTAAAATTTTTGCCATTACAAAACAAAAAGATAAATTCGAAAAATTAAATGATGAACATATCTTAGGGTTAACCGAGGTTACAGAGAAAAAACCAAGAGATTTTTACATATCCTACATTCAAGTCGATCCAAGAAACGTATATTCTATAACCCCAGAATTTAAAAGAGTTGGAACAAGAATTCTTGACTCTATAAAATCTATGGCAGACAGAATTGTCTTAAGCCCAAATTCTCGTAATACTGCAAAGTTTTATGAAGAAAATGGATTCAAACCTTGTCAGGATACAAATGGATTTTGGGAATGGATTAGAAAATAATTTTCAGCATTCAAAAATACTTTACACTCAAAATTTTTATGATATTCTTTTACATGTAAATGGGCTTATAGCTCAGTTGGTAGAGCAGTTGACTCTTAATCAATTGGTCGTGGGTTCGAGTCCCACTGAGCCCATTTTTATTTTTTATTTGAGAGTGTTTTAGTTTAATTATAAATAAGAAGGGGTAGAAATGGTTTGTACACTAGATAAAAATAGAGTGAGTACAATTAGAAAGGCTTTAAAAGCTTTAGGTAAGAAGAATTTTGTATTTATTATGCACAATGGAAGTTTTCCTGCTGCGGAAGGTGAAAATACAGGATTTGGAACAATAAATTCTAATGGAGGGAAAAAATTCTTAAATTATGCTCAAGGATTATTTGATGCTATTCAAATGGGTCCAGCAGGAAAGACTAAAAGTTCTGACTCTTCACCTTATACAGGTACAATCTTTTCTAACAATCCTCTTTTTATTGATTTAAAAGAGTTAACAACTGATAAATGGTTTAAAGTCCTATCAGAAAAAACATTCAATGATATTGTAGAAAACAATCCTAATAAAGACAAAAACAGAACCAGTTATACTTATATAACTAAAAGACAAGATGAAGCGTTAACAGAAGCTTTTAATAACTTTGAAAAATTAAATAATAAAGAATTAAATAAAGAATTTGAAGCATATAAAAAAGAAAACGACTCTTGGTTGTCAAAAGACAGCTTATATGAAGCTCTTTCTATCAAAAATGGTACAGATTTCTGGCCAAACTGGAAAGATAAAACAGACAAAAATCTTTTCAATCCAAAGACTAAAGAAGAAGAAAAAGCATTCGCTAAAAGAATTGAAGAAACGTCAAAAACATATGCTAAAGAAATTGAAAAATACAAATTCATCCAGTTTGTTCTTAATAAACAAAATTTAGAAACTAAAAAATTAGCAGATTCAAAAGGGATAAAAATGATTGCAGATAGACAAGTTGCATTCTCTGACCGTGATTGCTGGGCTTATCAATCATTATTCCTTGAAGGCTGGTGCTTAGGCTGTCCTCCAGATTATTTTTCAAAAGACGGTCAAGCATGGGGATTCCCAGTTATCAACCCAGAAAAATTATATAACGAAGATGGTTCTTTAGGCGAAGCAGGAATTCTAATGAAAAACCTATTCAAAAAAATGTTTAGGGAAAACCCTGGCGGTGTAAGAATTGACCACATTGTAGGTTTAATAGACCCATGGGTATATAAATCTGGTAAAAAGCCTATGCCAAGTCAAGGTGCAGGCAGATTGTATTCATCTCCTGAACATCCAGAACTTTCAAAATATGCAATTGCAAAATTAGAAGATTTAGACGAAACTCTAACTTCAGATAAAGAAAAAAGAGTAAAAACTTTAACAGAAGAACAAGTTAAACTATACGGAAGACTAATCGAAAAAATTGTTATCGCAGCCGCTAAAGAAGAAGGTTTAACAAAAGATTCTATTGTATGCGAAGATTTAGGAACATTAACAAATCCAGT
>CAKUTL010000038.1 GCA_934692295.1 uncultured Candidatus Melainabacteria bacterium | reverse complement strand
CAATATCAGTTGTAGCTTCTGCGTATATTTTTTCTAATTGTTCTTTCATCTTTATACCTCTATATATTTAAAATTTCATTATATTTTTTTTCAAAGCCTATTGAAGTTGATGCCCCATGTCCAGGAAAAACTTTTGTATCGTCAGGAAGTGAAAATAAAATATCTTTCACACTGTGAGATAATTTTTTGAAATCTCCCCCAGGTAAATCAGAACGTCCAACACTTTTTTGAAACAATGTATCCCCAGAAAAAAGTTTATCTCCGACAAGATAACTCATTCCACCTTCTGTATGCCCAGCAGTTGCAATAGCCTTTATCGTATTATTTCCAAAAACAAATTCATCACCATCTTTTACGTAATGATTAATTGTTTTTATCTCTGGAGCATGCAAACCAGTAAACATAAAAATCATATTTGGAGTTATTTTTACCTGCTCAATATCTTCTTGAGAAACGTAAGCATCTACTCCAAATTGTTCTTTGAATACATCTACACCCATAATATGGTCAAAATGTCCATGAGTTAACAAAATATATTTCAACTTTATACCTAATGATTTGATTTCTTCTAGCAATTCTTTTCTCGCATCAGAGCAATCAATCATTACAGCTTCTTTTGATTCTTCATCAATAAGCAGGTAATTATTTGCATCAATTGGACCTTCAACAAAAGTTTTTAAAATCATAAACTTGTTACCTCTTATTCTTTCACAAGTTCGAAAATTTTCTTACAAGTTGAGAACAACTTTTTAGCATCTTTAAGGGCAATCATATTTGGGCCATCGCATAATGCTTTTTCTGGATCTGGATGAACCTCAAAGAACAAAACATTTGCTCCAACAGCCATAGCAGCTTTTGCAAGATATGGAACAAATCTTCTATCTCCACCAGAGCTTGAACCATTTGCCCCAGGAAGTTGAACACTATGAGTAGCATCAAATACGACAGGATAACCAAATGATTGCATAATAGGAATTCCACGGAAATCTACAACCAAATTGTTATAACCAAAAGATGTTCCTCTATCAGTCAACATAATATTTGTATTACCAGAATCCTCAACTTTTTTAATCAAACTTTTCATTTGATCTGGAGCTAAGAATTGACCTTTTTTGATATTAATAATTTTTCCTGTTTTTGCCGCAGCAACAAGCAAATCAGTTTGACGACATAAAAATGCAGGAATTTGCAAAATGTCAGCAACTTGTGCCACAACATGAGCTTGATCTGGAGTGTGAATATCAGTTACAATCGGAAGATTATATTTATCTTTCACATTTTGAAGCATTTCAAGCCCTTTCTCTAAACCTGGACCTCTAAATGAAGTGATAGAGGAACGATTCGCCTTGTCAAAAGATGACTTGAACACATAATTTATACCCAATTCTTGAGTAATTTCTTTTAAACCTGCTGCGGTTTCATCTAAAATTTCTTGGCTTTCAATAGCACAAGGACCAGCTAAGATAGTAAGCTTATCTGAGCCGATTTCAAAATCCTTTAATTTAATTCTCTTAATATTTTCCATCATACCCAAATTATATGAAAAATATAGCAAAATTACAAGAGAATTGGAAAGATTGAAAAAAGGCAAAAACTTTGATAAAATAAGATTTATGGAAAGAGAAAGTTGGTACAATAAAAAAATCCCAATAAAATACATATTTATTGCGTTTATTCTGATATGTTCTAGTTCAATATTTCTGCCAAGACCAGAATTATCTTGTTCTAAAGCCGATGATATCTGTCGTTATTATTTTGTAAATTTTCGAGGAGAAAAAGAAATAGAACAAACATTTAAAATTTCCGACATTGATACATATGAAATCACACGCGATACAAGCAGAAGAAGTATGGCAACATTTTCTCCAATTATATCCCTAAAAAATGGTGAAGAAATTGAATTATATTTTAGAACATATAGCTTTGCAAGAGCAGACAATATTGTCCAAAATATCCTCACTCTTGATAATTATCAAATTAAAAGATCTTTTTGGAAAAACATATTGGGAGGATATTAAACCTAATCAACTATCACTCTTGCAGGGAAGTTATTTTTTAACAAGTTATTTGCAGCTTGTTGAGCCTTTTCTCTTGAAGAATATGAACCAACTTGCAAAGTATAATATCCACCTAGATTTTTAACAATAGGTGATACCCCTACCCCCGCATCTTGAATAATTGATTTTGCAACTTCTGCTTGTTTTTCTGTTGCATAATAACCAACAACAACTTTTGCGTTAACAATTTGTGCAGGTTGTGGAGTTGATTGAATTTTCTTTTCTTGTGGAGCTGGAGCAGAAACCGCAGTTTTGTGATTATCTACCGTTTGAGGTTTTGCATCTTGTTTTTGTTGTTGTTCAGCTTTTTGAGCATTCATTAAGTCAGCCATCTCAGCTTCCATTTGTCCTGTTGTTTTTCTTTTGTGATTTGGAAGAACAACTTTTTCATCAAGCTCTGGAGAAAACATCTCATTATCTCCAACTTTTTTACCATCATCTTCCGACTTGATATGTTTTAATCTATCATCAATTACTGAATTATTTATTTCTTCATCGCTATCTGAAATTGCAGAAGATGCAACATTTTCGTTTTCATTCGTAATAGCAACGTCAACATTTGGTGATAATATTTTGGCAAAACCCAAGATTATCAACACCCCAACAATAAAGACAGAAACAAAAATCGTCAAATCTTTATTTGGAGATTTTTTAACCTTTCTTTTGTAATCACTATAAGTAAAATGTGATGTGTTTTCGTATCTATCAGTATCTTTTAACATTAAACACCTCTGACTTTTGTACTTGCCAAAACAATATCATCAAGTTCTTCACTATAATTTTTCATAACTTCAACGGCAAATTCTTTTACATCTTTTATGCCTAAATCACTCTCCAAACCAGAAACAGGAATTGGAGCATCATCGGATAAAATATTAACGCCGGTATGGATTAAAATTGAAGTTAAAGATTTTGTCGCAATAGAAACAGATAATTTTTTATCATTAACAAATATATCATCACCGCTTCTGCGTGCTTTGAAACCTCTTTTTTCAAGAGCTTCTTTTATGCAAGTAACCAACAATCTCTGTCTTAACACACCTTCTACAAGGTTTACATTAAACTGTTCGGTGATAAAACTAAGCATGTATTTACTATAAATAGGTTCATTATTTATGACATCTTCAATATCAACCATTTCTGTCAATTTAACTTCGCATTCTCCACAGAAAGCGACGATTGCATCCCCTTGAATTTTAAAATTTTTATAAATCCAATGTGGAGCTAATTGCGAACCGATATATTTAATTTCGTCATCAATAAATAATGTTTTTATCATCCCTATTATCCAAATAATATTTTTATATAATGCGTATCACCATTTGCAAGAAGAGCATGCTTCAATCTTGTACACGACTCACATATCCCGCAATGTTTCTCTCCGCCTTGATAACAGCTCCTTACAAGTTCTAAAGGCACACCATGCTCCAAGGCTAACATGACTATATCATTTTTGTTGCAATTTATCAAGGGTGCAACAACTTTCGGATGTTTTTGGGTTGAATATTCAAACTCTTTATTCACCGCATCTATAAATTCTTGAGTATTATCCGGAAAAGTTTGACCTTCTTCTTTATTCGCACCAATCAAAATATAATCAATATCCGCAGAATCAGCAAAACTACCCGCAATATTTAAAAATAAACCATTTCGATTAGGAACCCAAACCAACTTTGCAGAATTTTCAGGATTATCAAGTTCTTTTCCTGTTGGAATATCCTTTTCTGAACACAAAGCAGTTTTTGTTATTTCAGAAAGCCAATCCAATTTTATAACCTTATGTTCAATTCCATAATATTCACAGATTTTACGGGAAGTTTCTATTTCTTGAATAGCGGATTTTTGACCATAATCAAAAGTTAAAGCAAGAGAAACATTTAACTCTTCTTTTTTTAACCCCAAACTAACAAGAGAATCCAATCCCCCAGATAATAAAATTGCTGATTTTACCATAATTTATATTTCACTTTCTGTTTCATATTCATCAATCATCTCAACAGCTTCCATTTTCAAAGCATCGGAATATTTAGGAGAATTGACAACCGCATCTAAAATACTTCTATCCGACATATTGTAAAGAGCAATCAACGCATTCTTTTTAACCTCTTCATCAGAATCGTTATCCAAAACCTCTTTAATTGTCTCGAACGCTTTTGGATTATCAGAATCCATAAGAGCCTCAATTGCATTAATTCTAACTTGAGAAGATTCATCAGATAAAGAATTTTTCAAAGCTCTAAAAACTCTTTCATTGTCCCCAAAACCCATCTTCATAAGAGCTTCAATCGCACGCTCTTTTAGAAACGAAAACTTATCCATTATCCCTTGTTTTGTTTCAATAATACTAACAATTGGGTCTAACGCCCTAGTATCGCCCAATAAACCTAACGCTGAAACTGCCGATTCTCGAAGATAAATAGATTTTTCATCCTCATCTTTCATAACTTCAATCAATGGTGCAACAGCATACTTGTCGCCAATTCTTCCGAGTGCATCTGCACAAGCAAGTCTAACCTTGTAATTTTCATTTTTATTATTCAAACAATATAATAAAGAAGATACTGCATTTGTATTTTTTTGATTTGCTATGGCTTTTGCACACATTGCACGAACATTATTATACTTTTCTTTTTGATTCAAATCTAAAGAATCACCATTCCTAAATAACAAAATATCAACAAGAGGCTCTAAACTCGAGGAATCTCTATACATATTAACACAACGAATCAAATGCATAATTACATCTGGTTCTTGAGCCTTTGAAAGCATATAATTATAAATCAAAATTAAATTTGATTGAGAATATTCATTTTTTAGATTATCTATATTTGAAACAACAAAATCAATGTCGTTGTTAGAATTCAAACCACATTGTTCTGCTATTAACTTATAATCAAGACCGTTATTACTCAATGAGCTTCCTCTTCAAACTCAAAGATATACCAAAAACAGTATTTTATCAAGGAATTTACAAACAATTATCTCAAACTTTCAGGAACTGCCATTGGAATTGGAGCCGATTTAGTTCCAGAAGGTTTTGCTTGCGGTACTGGAGCGGATTGAGGTTTAGTTTGTTTTGGTTCGCCTGCCGCTTCTTTTGCAACATTTAGAGTTTTTTGCGGAATTTCAGGAGTTGAAGGAGTTTCTGCATCTTGAACAGGTTCGTTATTTACAACAGATTTTCCTTCATTTTTAGGATTTTCATCATCTCCTATAACTTTTGCCTTTGTAAATGATGCACTGTAATTTGAAAGTTCAATTACAGGATAATCGAAATCCTTTGCACCATAATCACGAGTTGCAACAGTCATAATATCTTTCCAAATTCTTGCTGGAATTGTACCACCATACAATCCACTGATTTTCTTGTTGTTATCATCTCCAACCCACACCCCTGTAACAATATCAGGAGTGTAGCCAACAAAATAAGCATCCTTGTTATCATCAGTTGTACCAGTTTTACCAGCAGCAGGTTTACCAATATTTGCAGCAGTACCTGTACCAGACAAGATAACTGTTTTTAGCATTGCAGTCATTTCAGCAGCAGTCTTTAAACTCAACTGGTGAGAAGATTTTGTTTTTGAAGCTCGATACAAAACTCTTCCTCTTGAATCTTCAATTCTTTCAATTGCATAAGGCTGAACAATATAACCACCATTTGCAAAAGCTCCATACGCTCTTACAAATTCAAACATTTTTACACCATTTGAACCAAGAGAAATAGTGTAATCATATTCAAGCGGAGTAGATATTCCCAAAACTCTTGCTAATTGAATTACAGAACGAATACCAACTTCTTGAATCATTCTTGCAGCACATACGTTTGAAGAAATCATCAATGCTTTATATACAGGAATTTTTCCTCTATATTTATGACTAGAGTTGTGAGGCGACCAATTACCAATAGTAATAGGACTATCATCAACTATATCATTAGGAGTTATACCTTTTTCCATAGCAGCAGCATAAACAATCGGCTTGAATGCAGACCCCGGAGCTCTTACAGATTGAGTAACACGGTCATACTGAGTTTCTCCATAATTTTTACCACCAGCAAATACTAAAATTCTGCCATCTATTGGGCTAAATGAAAATACTGCAGCTTGTTGAGAAGGTTTAGTCAATCCCCAAGCTCTCATATTTTTCAAAATAGATTCATTTGCAGCTTCTTGAGCTTTTGAATCCAAAGTCGTTACAACTTTATAACCACCATGGATAATATCCGTTTCTTCAAAGCCTAATTTCTCCATTTCTTTCATTACATAATCGCTGAAATATGGAGCTTTGTTCGTTGTATAAAGTTGAGGAACAGTGCTCAAGTGCAATGGAGCATCAATAGCTTTGTTATACTCTTCCTCTGTAATATATTTCATAGTCAGCATTCTTTTAAGAACCTGATTACGTCTTTTTATTGCTAAGTCTTTATTATTATATGGGTTATAAACAGATGGAGCTTGTGGCAAACCTGCAATCATTGCAAGTTCAGGAAGTGTCAATTGACTCAACTTCTTATTGAAATAAATTTTTGAAGCCGCTGAAACACCATAAGCACCGGAACCCAAATAAACATTATTCAAATACATTTCTAAAATTTGGTCTTTAGAAATTGTTTTTTCTATTCTTGCGGAAATTTCCAGTTCTTTAATCTTTCTTGTGAAAGTTCTTTCATTCGACAAGAATAAAATTCTTGATAACTGTTGAGTCAAGGTACTTGCACCTTGTACAGTACGTCTTGCAATAACGTTTTGAACAGAAGATCTTACGATACCTAAAATATCATAACCTTTGTGATGATAGAAATTTTTATCTTCTGTTGCAATTAAAGCATTCTTCAATTGATCCGGGACATCTTTCAAATCAACTTTGTCATAAGTATAAGCGGTAAAGGTTTTAATAACTTCGCCATCTTCTGAATAGAATTTGGTTACAATGTTTGGTTTAAAATCTTCTAAATTTTCAATAGGAGGAAGAGAAGATAAGTACAAATTCAAAGACACAAAACAAGCCAATGAAAGTGCTGTAGTTGACAACACAAACATTTTTAAGTTACTGAAAAATTTATTTTCTTTTTTTCTTGAAATATTTTCTCTTGCAATATCTCTTGCGGCTCTTTGTCTTTTATATCTTTCGTACGAACTTGACATGACACTCTCCCATTCTAAACCATTACATTATACCATCAAATTATATATAGCAAATTCTTTACATAACATTATAATCAGATTGAATTTTAAACATGTTTAAGATACATTGAAAGAGCGTGATTAAAACTGGAGAAAAGATTATGTACAATGTAGCAATTATCGGTGCAGGTCCTGCCGGAATCTTTGCAGCCTTAGAAATTATGAAACTAAAACCTGATTGGAAAATCGTTCTAATCGAAAAAGGACAAAGAATTGAAAAGAGAAAATGTCCAATTCGTGAAGGTTCTCCAAAATGTGTAAACTGCAAACGTTGCGGTTTGTTATGCGGTTGGGGTGGAGCAGGAGCGTTCTCTGACGGGAAATTAACTCTTACACCGGATGTTGGCGGACACCTTGTGGACTACATGACAAGACAACAAGCAGAAGACTTAATCGATTATGCTGATAAATTATATTTAAAATATGGAGCTACAGAAGAAGTTTTTGGAACAGATAAAAAAGTTTTTGAAGAAATCGAACACCAAGCAGTGTTAGCAGAATTAAAACTTGTTCACTCACCTGTAAGACACCTTGGAACAGAAAGAAGTTTAGATGTTCTTAAAAATATGCAAGATTATTTAGATGAAAGAATTACTATTCTAAATAATGTTTCGGCAAAATCTTTAATCGTTGAATGCGAACAAGTAAAAGGAATTGAACTTGATAACGGTGAAACAATTTCAGCAGAATATACAATCATAGCTCCAGGAAGAGAAGGAGCAGATTGGTTAACTCACGAATTTGCAAAACATAAAATCGGTATGGTTAACAACGCAGTTGACGTTGGGGTTAGAGTAGAACTTCCAGCTCCTGTTTTTGAACCTTTGACATCTAAATTGTATGAATCAAAATTGATTTATCATTCTCCTACATTTGGAGATGAAGTTAGAACCTTCTGTATGAATCCGAACGGAGAAGTTGTTCAAGAAAACTACAGCGGAATTGCTACAGTAAACGGACACAGTTACGCAAACTACAAAACTCCAAACACAAACTTCGCACTTTTAGTAAGTGAAAAATTTACTGAACCATTCAAAGAACCTATCCAATACGGTCAACATATCGCAAGACTTGCAAATATGTTAGGCGGAGGAATCTTGGTACAAAGATTTGGAGATTTGTTAGACGGAAGACGTTCAACACCGGAAAGAATTGCATCAAGTGTTATCACTCCAACACTTACTTGTGCAACTCCTGGGGATTTGAGCCTTGTAATTCCATATAGACAAATGACAAGTATTATTGAAATGCTTCAAGCATTAGATAAAATTGCCCCAGGTACAGCTTCAAGATACACCCTTCTTTATGGTATTGAAGTTAAGTTCTACTCTGCAAGAGTTAAATTGACTAAAGAACTTGAAACCGAAGGAGTTAAAAACTTATTCACAATAGGAGATGGAGCAGGAGTAACAAGGGGATTACTTCAAGCATCTGCTTCCGGTGTTTATGTAGCAAGAACAATTTGCGAAAGATAAAATCGAAGATATAAATAAAAAGCTCCGTCTTTTAAGATGGGGCTTTTATTATAAAAAAAAGAATGGTATTATGGAATTATGAATAGAAAGTTTGAAAAAGCATTTACACTTGCAGAAGTTTTAATAACTTTAGGCATAATTGGAGTCGTTGCTGCAATAACAATCCCAGGGTTAACAGCAAAAATTCAAAGAAAACAACTCGAAACTCAAGTCAAAGCCGACTATGCAATCATTCAACAAGCGATAAGAGCATCCTTAGCAGATGATATTTCTTATGATATGGTTATTCATGACGGAAGCGATGCAAGTATTAAAGAATGGTTCGATACATATTTATCACCTCATTTAAAAATTGAACAAGTTTGCTATAACAAACCGGGATGTTGGCACAAAGCCGGAGAAGTAAAAAATTTACTTGGACAACCCCCAAGATATGAAAATAACAACGGTATCGGAGGAAATATTGTAACCTTCAAAATTGCAAACGGTTCAATGTTCAATATTGATGGGAATACCGCAGGAGATATGGAATCCTTTGGGATTACAACAGATAGTGATGGACTAACTTTTTACTTTGATGCCAATGGCGACAAAAAACCAAACAAAATGGGAAAAGATATTTTTATATTAGTTTGGAATGATGATGGACTGGTACCTGCGGGACATAACAAAACCCAAGCAGAAGTGAATACAAATTGCTTGCGAGGGGATGGATATTTTTGTTTGCAAATGATTGCATCAAACAGTTGGCAAATTCCTGATGCTCTTTGGAAAAGAAAATAAGCTCATACATTTTTAATATCAGATTAGTAAAGCCGCCATACTTTTGAGAATGTCAGCTATATTATAAAAGGCAATAAGGAAATAAGGGAATGAGTTCTTTACATTGCAAATTTTCCTCCCCCTGATGAAATGCTATTGCAATGTAGTAATGTTGAATTGACGGGATTCTTCGCTTCGCTCAGAATAACCAAATTTGTTTAGTTAGAGATTCTTCGGGTAAATTTGCTAAATAATATCACTAATTCAACCGTTTACCCCTCAGAATGACGTAACCGTAACGAACTTATTCCCTTAGTGCCTTAGTATCTTAAAGCACTTCTGTTATGAACTTATAGACTTTCCTACAAATTTTCAATAACTTTTTGAGTAAATTCTGTAGTAGAAAGATTGCCGCCTAAGTCAGAAGTCTTAAATCCTTCTGAAAGAGTTTTAAACAAGGCTTTTTCAATTCTCACTGCATATGTTTTTTCGCCAATGTATTTCAACATTTCAACTGCAGACAAAAGTAAAGCCGTTGGATTAGCCTTATTTTGACCTTTTATATCAGGAGCAGAACCGTGAACAGGTTCAAATACCGCACAATCTAAACCAATATTTGCACCTTGGGCAACTCCAAGTCCGCCAATCAATCCAGCAGTTAAATCTGAAACTATATCACCATACAAATTAGGTAAAACTAAAACATCAAATCTGGTTGGGTCTTGAACTAACTGCATACACAAATTATCTACTAAAATTTCTCTTGGTTTAATTTGCGGATAATTCTGAGAAACTTTTCTAAAACATTCTAAAAATAAACCGTCAGACAATTTCATGATATTTGCTTTTGTAACACAACAAACCTCATGCCTGTCATTTTTAACAGCATAATCAAAAGCAAACTTACAAATTCTTTCGGAAGCCCCTCTTGTAATAATTTTTATGCTATGAGCAATATCGTCATCAATTTGTTTTTCAACTCCGGCATATAAATCTTCGGTGTTTTCCCTTACAACAACCAAATTAACACCATCAAATCTTGTTTTAACCCCCGGAAGATTTTTGCAAGGTCTTAAATTTGCAAACAAATCTAACTCTTTTCTCAACTGAACATTCACAGAACGAAAACCTTTTCCGATTGGAGTTGTAACAGGAGCTTTCAGAGCAACTTTATTTTTTCGCACAGAATCAAGAACACGTTTGGGCAAAGGATTTCCTTCTTGTTCAATCACATCGGCTCCGGCAGTCTGAATATCCCAATCTATCTCTAAGCCGGAAGCCTTGATAATATCCATAACACTCTGAGAAATTTCCGGACCAATACCATCACCATTAATTAATGTAATTCTGTGCATAATAAAAACCTCCATTTTGATAGCTTTGATTATACTATAAAGTGGAGGGAATAAAAATTGTAGGGGAAAAATTAAAATAATATAGGTTTTGAAAAAACTTGTTTTATGAAAATACTTTGAATGATCTTTCAATATTTTTGTTCATCGCATTTTGAACTGATTCATATTCCGTTTGCAATGATGAATGTTCTGTTTCTAAAAGTTTGATTTTATTTTGATATTTTTGATCTTTATCACTAATTTCTTTAGTTTTACGTTCATACTCTGCTTCAGCTCTTGAGATTGCTTGATCATCATCACTTTGAGTAAAGTCAGTACAAGAAGTATAAATAGTTGAAGACCAAGTAATACCTGTTAAATCACTTACAGTCGGATTATCTTCATTTATTTTTGATGAAGGATTTTTAGTTGAAGCGATTTCAATAGTAACTGCACCTTGCAAAATTGCATCTTGCAACCAAGTTGTGCTTGATAATAATTTTGAATCAATTTTTGAATAATTTGAACCAAGTTCACCTTGTTTAGATTTTTCAGTAGATGAACCGTTCAATCTGTACCACAAATTAGTGTACCATTGAGCTTTTGATTGGTCTTCATATGTGTATAAATCTTCCATATTTGTACCGTAATCAGCCGCTTCTGAATTAAATTCCGCAACTACTGTATCGTATTCAGACATTTTTTCGCAAATTTCAGACGCATTATTGAAATCATAGCTGTAAGAATATTCTTTTTCTCCGGCTTCATTTGTACTAGATGACATGCCGGTATATGGATATGATGCACGAGCAGCTAGCCAATTATCTTTGGTAATGCAAGAAGTATATTTAGCTTTTGCAGTCGCTGCAGCAGATATATAATCATCTAACTTGATATTTAAGCCGTTTGCATTTTTATCTTGAGCTTCTTGATATTTAGCTAAAGCATTTGAATATTCTCTGCTTGCTGAAGATTTTTCATTTGCCCATTGTTGTTCTGATGATATTAAATTTTTTGAATAGAAAGAAGTTGTTTTACCATCTTTTGAAATAAATGAGAACTTACCTTCTTCATCTTTATCCGCAGTATATTTATTACCATCTTTATCTAAATAAGCTGTGATATTTTTATTTTCATCGTATTCAGCAGCAGTGTACATTTCACCTGTAGCAGAATCAAACTCAGCTTGGCTGTATTTTTCTTTTTCAGCATTCCATTCTGATTCAATAGCTTTAAATTCTTCGCTTTGAAGTTTGTTATAATTTTCTTCTAAAGTTGATGTTTTCCATTGTTTTTTCAATCCGTAAGATTGAAGAAATTCATCAAGATTATTTGCACTTTGGAACTTTTCAGCATCTTCGCCTGAAATAAGAGCTTGACCGGCAGAATTAGAAACAATATATTGATTTTTCATATCATTATATTGATACATAGCCCCAACAGACAATTTTTGAGTTGTTTGATTTCCTTTAGCATCATAAGTTACATATTGAAGCTGTTGAGTATTCAACGCAGCAATATATTCAGCACTAGCTTCTTCTGACTGAGTTGATAATCTCATCTTAGCATTAGAAATCTGTTGAGATTCATATTCATTTGATGTCAATCGAGCTGTTATTGATAATAAACGCCCTTGTGATGCTGACATTCCCATTGCTTGTTCCTTTCATAACTTTTAGATATTCTATTTATCGGTACATTTGCAGTTATACTTTAATAAATTCGCTCAATTGTAAAGTTATGTAACAAAACGCATATATTTTGAATATAAAAAGTCAATAATTTTTTAAACAAAGTTTTTATATATATGTAAGAGATAAATAAAGAAAAAGAAAAGTTTAAGTAAGATTTAAGTTTAAGAGAGGATAAAAGATATGGCTACTGTGCTATTATTTTCTGATGCCGTTACATCTGCATATAAAGATACATCAAAAGCATTAAAAGAAGTTGAATTAAGCGATAGAAAAGTTGTTAAAAAGACATTATCACAAATTATGAAACAATCTTTCTTTCACGGAGCAAACAGATTTGGAACAAACTTTATAGCTTAACAAATAGCTCAAGGAATTAGGAATAACGAATTAAGAATCGTTGGAATTTAGGAAAAAAAGGAAACACATTAATTTAAGGAATTAGGATAGATTTAAAAAGACCCGAAAGGGTCATTTTTTTTGAGTAGAATTTTTTATTTAAAATCCTTTACATTTTAGCAATTTTAGTTTTTACGAACTTTTACCTATTTGAAAGGATTTACAAATGACAGATGTTAGTTTTACATCACATATAAAACCAGTTACCTGCAAGGATTTTAATAACATTGTAACAACAATTCCTCGGGAAAAATTTGTCAGTTTTCCTTGGACAATTGAAGATAGCAAATTAGGAAAAGACGTCTTTACTACAAATATTTGTGATTGTTCTTCCTGCCTTATTACAAACGGACAAGAAGCTATGCTAATGCACTTATCTCCGATGCAAGAATCAAATCATTTTTTCAATAACGTCCTGATATTTTTGAGAAATCATCTTGATTTAAAAGACGAAAACTTACAAGCTATAATTGTCGGCTCTAAAAACACCAAGAAAAGCCTTGATATATATAATAAATTTGTAGAACTCTTAAATAAGATGGGAATACCTTTTTCAGAATTAAAAAACGGCAAAACTCCGACAAACATCGTCTACAAAACTAACAGCGATGAAATTTATGTATCAAATCTCACAATTGATAAACTCCTCAAAAAAGAAAATACGCCTCAATCCACATTAGAAAAAAGTTTTGAAAAAGTTAATATTGCAAATACCGATACCCTATAAGGTTCAGTCATTTTGAGGATTACTGGCATTTAGCCGCATGCTATAATGCCAAGCATGAAATGTCTTCTAGTACACACACCGCAACTCTGTAAAAATAATGACTCAAAAGAATTTTCATCAAATATAAATTTCTGTGCAATGGGTTTATATTCTCTTGCCAAAGAAATTGAAAAAGAGGGAAACCATAGCGAAATTATTCACCTTGGAATTGAAAAATATTTGAATCCTGAATTTTTACTTAGTGATTATATTAATAAACATGGAATTAAATTTGTTGCATTTTCTCTCCATTGGCACCCCCAATCTTATGATGTAATTGAAATGGCTAAAATTATCAAAGAAAAATGTCCAACTGTTTTCATCGCTCTTGGAGGTTTCACTGCTTCATATTTTGCACAAGAAATTATGGAAGATTACCCTTTTATAGATTCGATTATTAAAGGAGAAGGGGAAATTCCCATAAGAGAACTAGTAAAGAAACTCGAAAACAATGATGACGACTTATCTTCCGTGCCAAACTTATTTTGGAGAAAAAATAAAAAAATTATCAAAAACAAAACGACTTTTGTTGCTACAGATGAAGATTTAAACTCTTTCACATTTTTTGACATTAAAAAAATGAAAAACTACGATAGCTATGCTCGTATCCCATTCCATCTTGAATACAACAAGAAAAATCAGCTCAATAATCAACCAATGACAAGTCAAGGGGTCTGTCTTGGCAGAGGTTGTACAGGAAACTGTACATGGTGTGGCGGCGGGCATGACGCAATGAAAAAAGTTACCGGCAGAGATTTTATATCATATAGAAATGCTGACGAAGTAATTAAAGAAATCAAAATGCTAAAATCAGAATGCGGAATTGAAAATTTTAGATTTGCATTTGACCCTCATCCGCAAAATCGGGCATGCCTCATGACACTTTTAGAAAAAATTGAAAAAGAATTTGAGGAAAACTTAACAACCATGTTTACACTTAACGGATTACCCGATAAAAAATTTCTTAACGCATATTCTAAAGCATTTTCAAAAAACTCTATAATCTCCATCAGCCCTGAATTTTACAGTGAAGAGTTAAGAAAAAAACATAAGAGTTTTTACTACTCCAATTCGGAGTTGGAAGAAATTTTAGAATACATGGACAACCTCAAAATCCGTTCAGAACTTTACTTTTCGACCCTTCCAATCACTTCAGAGCAAGACAATAAAGCCTCAGAAGCATATGGTAAACTTTTGCAAAGCAAATTTGAATACGTTGAAAAGTATTATCTCATCCCAATTATCTACGAACCCGCAGCTCCTTGGACAATAAATCCTGAAAAATTTGGAGTCGATTTTGCCCCTAAAAAATTCTCCGAATACCGCATAAATACGACAAATGTAACACATTCTTTTGAAAGCCATCAATTCCTTGCTATGAAAGAATTATAACAATTGTTAAGAAATCTATCAACCAAAAGGTTTAACTTTTATTAAAAGTTCTTCCATGACTAAAAAATTTATAGTAGAATATACATGACAATATAAGGAAAGAGATGTGAAAATCATCCACTGGTCCGCAACCGTTACAGTCGGAATACTTAATTGGGGGAATCAGCCTCGAGACAGGAATTTGGGAGAATAAATAGTCATTATATTATATATATAATCCTATTTCTGCCTTTTTATAATAAAAGGAGATAGTTATGCAGAATCTTAGTAGTGGAAAAGTAGTAAATCTTAATTCAACAAGTAGTTCAGAAAAGAAGTTTGACGGAGTAATGATTTCAAAACCAAAATCAATGGAATCAATTAACCCAATGAATAAAGTCGTAGGTATTACCTCTCGACCAAATTTAAACAACATCAAAATCATCAAAAAAGATGGAACAAAAGAAGATTACAATATTCAAAAAGTTATATCTGCTGTAAAAAAATCAGCAGCTAGAATGCTTGTTGAATTTTCTGAAAAAGAAATTGATGAAATTTGCAGATTTGTAAATTCAAGCGTATTAGAAACTAAACAACAAGAAATTGAAATTTTCAAAATGCACTGCATCGTTGAAAATGCTCTTGAAAACTTGAATCCAAAAGTTGCAAAAAGCTACAGAAACTACAGAGATTATAAAATTGACTTTGTTAACATGCTTGATAAGGTTTATCAAGAAAGTCAAAAAATCATGTACATTGGCGACAAAGAAAATTCAAACTCTGATTCTGCTTTAGTTTCTACAAAAAGATCCTTAATTTTCAATCAGTTAAATAAAGAATTATACAAAAAATTCTTCTTAACTGTTCCGGAATTACAGGCCATCCGTGATGGATATATCTACATCCACGATATGTCTGCAAGAAGAGATACTATGAATTGCTGCTTATTCGATGTTGCTAACGTATTAAAAGGCGGATTTGAAATGGGTAATATTTGGTACAACGAACCAAAAACTCTAGAAGTTGCCTTTGATGTTATCGGTGATATTGTAATGGCTGCAGCTAGTCAACAGTATGGTGGTTTTACTGTTCCAGAAGTTGATAAAATTCTTGCTCCATATGCTCAAAAAACTTTTGACAAAAAAGTTGCAAAATATATGGAAATGGGTGTAGTAAAAGAAAGAGCTGAACAAGAAGCACTTAAAGATGTTGAAAAAGATTTCCACGATGGTTTCCAAGGTTGGGAATACAAA
>CAKUTL010000037.1 GCA_934692295.1 uncultured Candidatus Melainabacteria bacterium | reverse complement strand
AGAGAATTTCCATCTGATGCAGAAGTTGTTTCTCACAAAATGCTTGCACGTGCAGGATATATCAAAAAACTTACATCAGGTGTTTATAACTATATGCCTTTGATGTGGAGAGTTTTAAAAAAAGTTGAAAACATCATTAGAGATGAAATGGATAAAGCCGGAGCACAAGAACTTTTAATGCCATTTGTTCAACCAAAAGAACTTTGGATTGAATCTGGAAGATGGGAAGCATACGGCAAAGAACTTATGAGATTGAAAGATAGACACAATAGAGAAATGTGTCTTGGACCAACTCACGAAGAAATTATTACAGCTTTAGCTCGTGATGTATTAAAATCATACAAACAATTACCTACAAATTTATACCAAATCCAATCAAAATTTAGAGATGAAGTTAGACCTCGTTTTGGACTTTTAAGAGGCAGAGAATTTATAATGAAAGATGCTTATAGCTTCGGAACGTCTCAAGAAGAACTTGAAAAAGAATACGAAAATATGGCACAAGCATACAGAAACATTTTCAATAGATGCGGACTTGATACCAAAATGGTTCAATCTGATTCCGGTGCAATCGGCGGAAGCGTTTCTCATGAATTTATGGTAATCACAGACACAGATGCAGGCGAAAACGATGTATTCTATTGTGATGATTGCGATTACTCCGCAAATTCAAACCACGCAATCTCAAAACTTCCAGCAACAACTGTTGACGGGAAAGAATATTTCTCAAAATGTGAAATCGTTGATACTCCAAACACTCTCACAATTGAGGATTTATCAGCATTCTTAAAAATTCCTTCAACTTTGATTTTAAAATCATTAGTTTACATTGTTGATAAAGAACCTGTTATCGCACTAATAAGAGCGGATAAAACAGTTGAAGAAACAAAATTAATGAACGCTGTTGGTGGAATGGATATAAGAATTGCAACATCTGCAGAAATTCAAGAATTAATGGATAAACAAGGCTTTAATGCAATTCCTGGGTTTATTGGTCCTAAAGGAATGAAAGATGTAACAATCATTGCAGATAAAACCGTTAAAGAAATGAAAAATTTTGTTGTTGGAATCAATAAAACAGATGCACACCAAGTTGGAGCAAATTTGAGCGACCTTGGAATAGACGAAATCAAATATGCCGACATTAGACTTGTTGAAGCTGGTGAACTTTGCCCAGAATGCGGAAAGCCATTAAAAGTTACAAGAGGAATTGAAGTTGGAAATATCTTCCAATTAGGTACAAAATATTCTAAACCAATGAATGCAACATACTTGGATACTGATGGAAAAGCTAAACCATACATTATGGGTTGTTACGGAATTGGTGTTACTAGAACTGCGGCTGCGGCTGTTGAAGCTCACCACGATGACTGGGGTATCAAATGGCCTTTAGCAATTGCTCCATATCATGTTGTTATTGTTCCTGTAAGTACTAAAGATGAACTTCAAATGTCAGTTGCAACAAAACTCTATGAAGAATTACTTGCAAACGGTGTTGAAGTCGTTCTTGATGATAGAGATGAAAGACCGGGAGTTAAATTCAAAGATGCTGACCTTATCGGCTTCCCATTCAGAATAACTGTTGGGAAAACAATTACAGAAGGCAATGTTGAGTTTGTTACTCGTGCAACCGGAGAAAAAGTTCCAATGAAACCAGAAGAAGCATCCGCAAAAGTTATTGAAGCGGTAAAAAATATCAAATAAAATTATAAATCTATACTTAAAAAGACCTAACGTAAAAAGTTAGGTCTTTTTTTAATTCATTTGGTCATAAACTCTGCGAACTTCTTTTATATCTTGCCACATCCACCACTTTGGAGAACCTTTTGCCCTTGAATCATTTCTCAAAAGATATGACGGATGGAAAATCGGCATCATTTTAGCAAAATTGGGACCTTCAAACCACTTTCCTCGAAGTTTTGTAATTCCAAGTTTTGTATCTATAAAAGAATTTACTGCGACTCGACCGCATAACAAAATTATTCTCGGTTTCAAAATCTGCACTTGAGCATCTAAATACTCTTTGCAAGCAAATTTCTCATCCGGTAAAGGATCTCTATTTTCAGGCGGACGACATTTCAAAGTATTACAGATATAAATATCTTTTTGGCGAGAGAAACCAACACAACCAAGAATTTGGTCAAGCAATTTTCCTGCTCGTCCAACAAACGGTTCACCTTGTTGATCTTCATAATACCCAGGAGCTTCACCAATCAGCATTAACTTTGAATTTGGAACGCCGGCAGAAAAAACAGACTTTGTACGAGTTTTACAAAGAGAGCATTTTTCGCAATGCAAACACTTTTGCCTTACTTCTTCCAGTTGTTCATCAAATTCCGTTGCCATAGATATTTCCTCTCATTATTCCGGCATCAATACAGAAATTACAGCATTATTTAAAGATAAATACTTTTTAATCGCATTTTCTAAATCAACTACAGTAATACTATCTAAGTCTGCTAAATAATCTTCAATAAGTTTTAAATCATCGCAAACAGTTACATAATAGCCAATTGTTTCACCAATTTCAGAGACAGTTTCCGCCGCATAAGCAAAACGAGATTTTGTTCTTTTTTTAGCTTTTGCCAGTTCTTCTTCCGTAATTCTATTAGCCAAAAGATTTGCCAATTCTTGTTTAACCAACTCAAGAGCCTTTTCTTTATACTCAGGTTTAAAGTTTGCTTGAATAAAGAAATTGTTTCCATCTTTAAATTGATAATGCTCAGAACCTATCATATTGAAAATTTGCTCAGGAAGTTTCTCAATCAAGTTTTGCTGCAAACGAGAACTTGAGCCATCCCCAAAGATAATACTAATCAAATCTAAACAAATAGAATCCTTAAGCTCAGCAGCTCTTGGACCAAGCCACCCAAACATCATATATCCGGTTTGAACATTTGATTTTGTTTCAATATATTTTGTTTCTGATACAGGAGTATCAATTTTATTAACTCTATTTTCGTGTTCAACACGATTAGGGAAATTAAACTTTTCGCAGAGAGTATTTAATACAGCTTCGTGATTAAAATCACCAACAACAATAGTTGTTACATTTTTCGGGGTATAGAATTTTCTATAATAATTATCAATATCTTCTCTTGTTAAACGAGAAATAATTTCGGGAGTTCCAATTACATCACGTTTGTATGGATGAGAAGCATATAAATTCTTATTGCAGATATTATAAACCTTTGTCCATGGCTGATCTTTACGCATTCTAATTTCTTCTATTACAACATGGCGTTCTCTTTTATCAGTTACAGTGTTGTCATTTATATCAAACGGAGCCCCCAACTCTTCAGCAGGAAAAACAGGATCCATCATCATATCAGAATGCAAATCGATTGCCAATTCAAAATCTTTATTATCAATTCCTTTTGGAAGGGTTACGTAGAAAAATGTATAATCTTTCCAAGTAGCAGCGTTAACAATAGCACCTTTTGATTCTAACATTCGGTCAAATTCGCCAACTTTATGAGCGTGAGTACCTTTAAACATCAAATGTTCTAGGAAGTGGGAAATACCATTGTTATCGTCATCTTCATTTATTGAACCAGTTTTAACCCAAGATGAAACATTCACCATTTCACCTTCTTTGTGAGCTAAAATAATTTTATGTCCATTATCTCGTTCATAAATTTCTACTTCCTTAGTTAAAAACGGATATTTGACCAATGTTTTATTCATATAAAAATTCCCTTTCCTATAATGAATTTATTATAACATAACATTCAACTACAGGCAAAAAATAAGAAAAAAGACCAATATTTTACAAAAATCAACAATGCGACAATTTGTTTAAAATGTTGCAATCAACCTTACCTTTTTAAGGTTATGTTAATCAGGATTATAAATAAATTGCCCGCATGGCTAATATGTAATTTGTTGACTTGTGTTTAAATATTTTATGATTTTATAAATAACCCGAAATTAGGTTATTCTTGGCTGTTTCTATTGGCCTTTTACAACTCTTTGAACATACAGTTGCATCTTTCTAAACAAATTGTTGCATTTGAGATTAAGGAAATTTGACTGGGAATGAAAAATAAGCCAATTAAGAGTAGGGATATTATAGAAAAAATCAAGCAAAAATATCTTGAAAATAATAATCAAAGAGATTTGCTTATATTTTTGATTTCAATAAATACCGGAGCAAAACTGGTTGAATTGCTAAAACTAAAAGTTGCGGATGTAAAATACGGTGAACCTCAAATTTTTAAAGACAATAAAAAATGCCACTTTAATCAAGAAATCCGAAACCTTATAAAGCAAGTAGTAAAAAATAGAGCAGACGAAGAACCACTATTCAAAACCGTAAACGGAAAATTTTTAGATAGAATTCAAGTCTATAGAAATTTCAAAGAAATATGCAAAGAATTAGGATTAGAAGAATATTCTGCAACATCATGGCGAAAAACATTCGGATATCACCATTACAAACAATATGGAGATTTAACTTTTTTACAATGGATGTTTAATCAAACAAATGTGGAAGAAACATTAAAGTTTATCGACATTAATATGGATTTGAGTTCAAGATTTCAATCAGAGTTTAGCTTATAAGGAGAAAGTAGTTGCCAAAAGTATCAATCATAGTACCTGTATATAACGTGAAAAAGTATCTTTCAAAGCATTTGGAAAGCTAAAATTGAAGGGACTATAAGATTGTAGTGTAGTTATAGAGGAGTAAATAAAATATGAATAGTAGAATTAACATCATCGTTGGAGCAGGATTTAGTGGAGCTACAATTGCAAATCTAATCGCAACAAAATTAAACGAAAAAGTCATAATTATAGATAAAAAAGATCATATAGCAGGGAATAGCTATGACTATAGAGATGAAAACGGTATTATGATTCATAAATACGGCTCTCACATTTTCCATACTAATAATGAAAAAGTTTGGAATTTCTTAAGTCAATTTACCTCTTTTAACACATATATGCATGAAGTTGTAGGTATTTTAGATGGTATTGAAGCTCAAATTCCATTCAATTTTAATACTCTATACCAAGTTTTTCCACAATCAATGGCGAAAAAACTTGAAGAAAAATTACTCAACACTTTTGAATACAATACCAAAGTTCCAATCCTAGAATTTCAAAAACAAGATGATGAGGATTTGAAATACCTTGCAAATTATGTGTATGAAAAAATCTTTTTAAACTATACAACCAAACAATGGGGATTATCTCCAAAGGATGTTGATGGAGCTGTAACAGCAAGAGTTCC
The DNA here is from genome assembly GCA_934692295.1 of uncultured Candidatus Melainabacteria bacterium. Taxonomy (GTDB): domain Bacteria; phylum Cyanobacteriota; class Vampirovibrionia; order Gastranaerophilales; family Gastranaerophilaceae; genus Zag111. Next base: position 11,392 of record CAKUTL010000037.1, on the reverse strand, counting down.
AGTTTATTTGAGTAAAGACAACAGATATTTTCAAGACAAATACCAAGGAATCCCGACAAATGGTTATACTAAAGTTGTTGAAAAAATGTTAGATAATCCTAACATTAATCTTCGGTTAAACACTGATTTTGAATCTTTTAAATCAGAAAACAAAAATTTGCTAGAAAATGCAAGAATTTTCTATACAGGTTCAATTGATGAGTATTTTGGCTACAAATTTGGTCAACTTCCATACAGAAGTGTAAACTTCAAATTTGAAACTTATGACAGAGAATTTTATCAATCACACGCATGTATAAATTATCCAAACAACTATGATTTCACTAGAATTCACGAATACAAACACTATTTGCAAGATAAATCAGAAAAAACCGTTATCGCAAAAGAATATTCCGAATTTTTTGAGCTTGGAAAAAATGAAAGATACTACCCTATCGCTAGTGAAGAAAACGCAAAATTATACTCTAAATACTTAGAAGAAGCAAATAAACAAAAGGATGTATATTTCTTAGGCAGATTAGGAGATTACAAATATTACAATATGGATTTAGCTATTGGTAGAGCTATCGAATTATTTGAGGAGGTTTGCAGATAATGATACTAGTAACAGGTGGAGCAGGATATATCGGCAGTCATTGCGTAATGGCACTATTAGAGCAAAATAATGATGTTGTAATTTTTGATAATCTATCAACAGGACATATTGAAACCGTTGAAACATTGAAAAAATACGGACACGTTGAATTTCAAAAAGGTGATTTGACTAATTTTGATGATATAAATTCAGTGTTCAAAAATTATGATATTGATAAAGTTGTACATTTTGCAGCATTTTCTCAAGTTGGAGAATCAGTTGTTAATCCGCAAAAGTACTATATCAACAATGTTTGCGGAACAATTAATCTTTTAAGAGCAATGCTTGAAAATAATGTTAAAAAGATTGTATTTTCTTCAACTGCTGCAACTTATGGTGAACCTGTTTATATTCCAATAGATGAAAAACATCCGCAAAACCCAATCAATCCGTATGGTCAAACCAAATTAATGATTGAAAAAATTATGGATGATTATAATAAGGCTTATAATTTAAAATCTGTAAGATTGAGATATTTTAATGTTGCAGGAGCGGACTCCAAATCACGAATTGGCGAATGGCACGACCCTGAAACACACCTTATTCCAAATATTTTAAAGTCAACTTTTAATAATGGCAAAACTTTCCAAATGTTTGGGAATGATTATGACACAAAAGACGGAACTTGCGTAAGAGATTATATCAATGTTGAAGATTTAGCTCAAGCCCACCTTCTAGCTCTTAAATACTTAGATAATGGTGGAGAAACAAACTACTTTAATCTTGGAACAAATGATGGAAATACAGTTAAAGAAGTATTTTCAGCTTGTGAAAAAGTTACAGAAAAAACAATTCCGGTTGAAATTAAGCCTCGTAGAGCAGGTGACCCTGCAAGTCTTGTTGCTGATAACAGAAAAGCAAAAGAGAGTCTAAACTGGAAACCGCAACATACACTAGATGAAAGTATCGCAAGTGCTTACACTTGGGAAAAGAATTTACAAATGGTAGGAGCAAGTTTGTGAAAACAAAAATTTTACTAGTAACTCATAAGCCATTTAAAATCCCGAGTGGAAATGCATTTGTTCCAATTTTAGCTGGAGCAGATGTTGCATTGACGAATAATAAAGATGGAAAAATTTCGAAAAACGATTTGGAATGGCTACAAACATTCTGTATTTTTGATAATTCGGGAGAAAATATTTCTTCTAAAAATCGATTATATTCTGAATGTTCTGCCTTATACTGGGCGTGGAAAAACTTTGAGCAAATTGGCAATCCTGAATATATTGGTTTAATGCACTATAGAAGACATTTTATCTTTAATGAGGACTATTATCTAAATTTAAAACAATCCAAATTGGAAGAAGCATTAGGTTATATTTCCGCAGATTTTATAAATGACAGATACATTAAAAATATACAATTGAACGACAAAATAATTGATGAGTTTACAGATAAATATGACTTAATTGTAAGTATTGATTCTGATTTATCTAAGATAAATGATGGACGGAATATTCGGACAGATTACGCAGAAACTATAGCAGGAACAAAAGTTAAAGATTTTGACCTCATGCTAAAAATCGTAATCAGTAAGTATCCAAAATATGCTGATTTAATTAAAACAAAAGTCAATGGTTATAAAAAGTCATTATACCAGATGTTTATTATGAAGAAAGAATTATTTTTCGAATATTGTAACTTCCTTTTTCCAATACTATTTGAACTTGAAGAGGAAATAGATTTTTCAGAATATTCGACAAATGGGAAACGAAGCCTTGGTTATTTAGCAGAAGAATTACTTGCAATATTTGTTTGGATAAAAGAAGCAGAAGAAAATCTAAAAATTAAAAAACTTGGTTGTACTTTAGTCAGATTTCCTTATGAAGAACAAACAATAAAAGAAATGTTAAATAAACAACCTCCTTCATATTTTGAATACTTGAAGTTGAAAATAAAATCGTACTTTTTAAGTGGAGATGCAAAACAAGAAAATAAAGAACAATACCAAAGAATACGAAATATGAGAAAAGATTATTTTTATCTGAAAAAGATTACAAAAGGAGCAATATAATATGACACAACCTAAAGTATCAGTCATTGTACCAATATATGGAGTAGAAAAATATATTCATCAATGTATTGATTCAATACTAAATCAAACATTAGAAGATATTGAAATACTTTTAATAGATGACGGAAGTAAAGACAACTGTCCGGCGATTATTGATGAATATGCAAAACAGGATTCAAGAATCAAAGCTATACATCAAGAGAATGGTGGCTATGGCAAAGCTGTAAATAATGGACTTTCGAAGGCTATAGGAGAGTATATTGCGATTGTTGAGCCAGATGATTTTATTGAGCAAAACATGTTTGAAGTCTTATATGACGATGCAAAACAAAATGATGTAGATGTAGTCAAAGGTCCGTATTATGACTATTCTGATGATGATAACGACAGAGAAATTTGTGTAATCGCGAAAAGGGTTAGTCCTCCTAAAAATCCTTTTAATATATTTGAATACCCAACACTTTTAACAAATCATGCTAGTATTTGGACTGGTTTATATAGAAGACAATTTATCAGAGATAACAATATTACAGTTTTAGAATTGAATAAAGGTAGATATGCAGATCAAAATTGGCGTTTTAAAACATTGATGCTAGCTAAAAATATTTATTGGGAAGCTCAGCCATTTTACAACTATAGAACAACAAATGCGGATAGCTCATCTTTTAAAAAGAATAATCCGGATGATGTGTTTGAAATTTATGGCGACTTAGATGAATTTTTTGCATCTAATGATAGATTTGATGCAGTCTTAGAATATTTATACAAAGAAAAATACAACCATATGACTTGGAATATGGAACGAGTTGACGAAAAATACACAAAATATTGTTTGGATAGAATGCACAAAGTTTTTATAACTTTTGATAAAAACAGAGTATTAAATTCCTCAATTTTTTCAAGAAAAGAAAAGCAAAAATTTTTATCAATATATTCAAACAAATATTACCAAAACTATCTATTTAAGAAGTTTATCCAGTGGATTTTTTCATTAACAAATAAAAACAAATATAAAGTTTTAATACTATTTGGAATAGAAATAAAATTAATGAAACTTAAAAGAACCAAAAAAGACAAATAAAAAATAGGGAGAGGAAAGCATGCAAGAAATAATCAGAGTTGTAATGCCACCGGCAGATTTTATTGATAATACAGAGTTGTTTGTAAATAAAGAAGATAACGAATGCTATATAAATGGGAAATTAGCGAATGTAAATGAGTATAAATTTAACACATGGATGAACTTATTTGCTGCAAAAAAATATTATTACTACTGCGATTTAGGGAATGTATATTTAGACTTAAAAATAAAAGGGCAGTATAAATTACAAATCACAGGTAGTAACAGGAATTTTGCATTTGATAGAATAGATAATGTTATATTATCTCAAGATTGTGATGGTGATACTTGTGTTCAAATTCCATATCCAGAAAAATACGAAGGAATTTATTTTACCATAATTGAAGATAAAGCAAATCCGATTGAATTTTATAAAGCGTCTTATTGTTCTGATAGAGAAGTTAATAGAGATAATAAACTTGCAATTGTAACTTGTACTTTTAAGAGAGAAGATTATATAAATAAAAACATTCGTCTTTTTGAACGTTTTATTGAACAAAATCCTGAATTAAATGACAAAATAAAACTTATTGTTGTTGATAATGGTAAAACTTTAGACGTAAACAGAAGTAATGATAGAGTAAAAATCATACCAAATATGAATGCCGGAGGAGCTGGAGGATTCACCAGAGGACTGATGGATGTAATGGAACAAAATGTTGGATTTACAAGAGTTTTATTCATGGATGACGATGTAGAAATTTTCCCAGAATCGTTCTATAGAACTCTAATTTTATCAAATTATCTAAAAGAAGAATTCAAAGATTCCTTTATCAATGGTGCGATGTTAGATTTATATGATAAAAATCATTGGTTTACAAGTTGCTCAGTAAATCGAGGATTTTGGGCTGGTGGCTACATGTTTGATCTAAATATTTCTAAATATAATGATGTTTTAAAATCAAATATAATTCCAACAGATATTTTTGAAGATAAAAATATCAGAAATGATTCAGCTTGGTGGTATTGTTGCTTTGATATGGAAATTGTTCATAAAGACGGATTACCATTACCTTTATTTTTTAGAGGTGATGATACTGAATGGGGCTGGAGGCAACAAGGTCTGCACCATATAACAATGAATGGCATTGGAATTTGGCATTCACCATTTGCATTTAGAGAATCAAAATTGATGAATTATTATTATAAATATAGAAATGTATTTATGTTAAATGCGTTATATGAACCAAAATTTAAAAAAACTTTCAAAAAACATTTAAAAAAAGAATGTCGCTATTTATTAAAAACTTATGATTATGTTTCTTTGGATCTTTATATTAAAGCATTGAAAGATATAATTCAAGGCTCTAAAGTATATTATGAAAATCCTGAAAAACAGTTTGCTGAAATCAATTCAATAGCTAGAAATGCTATTTATTTAGATTGCGAAAATGAAGACGAATTCTATTATGCAAAACACCATAGGGTACACGCTAAATTATATCGAAAAATCCTTTCATCTATATCGAATTTTGGAGTGTTCTGTCCAAATATCTTTTTCAAGAAAAAAGGTGTTTCATTAGACCATTTCCCACCAAAAGAAGATTTCATTTTAGTTAAAGAAGTAAAAGTTTGTAACTTATTAACAAAAAAATATGAACTTCGTAAATTTGATAGAAAGAAAATTCTTTATTACCAAAAAGAGTTTAACAAACTCTTAAAACAAATCGAAAAGAATTACGACAAACTTCATGATGATTTCGTAGAAGCTCATAAAGAATTTACGACAAGAAAATTTTGGGTGGAGTATTTAGGTTTAAATGTAAAATAAAGATATTATAAATATTTAAAATTTAAGGAGCAATAAATGACTGGATTAAATGAAATAACAAGAATAGTATTTCCTCAAATAGGTTTTGTTGATAACAAAGAATTGTTTGTTAATAAAACAGAAGAAACAATAAATTTAGATGGTGAAATTAAAAATGTTGCAGTTTCTAAATTCAACACTTGGATGAATTTATTTGCAGCTAAAAAATATTATTATTACTGCGATTTAGGAGATTTATATTTAAAATTAGATATTGAGGGTTCTTACATTATTCGTGTGATTGGAAGTAATAGATCTGTTGCTTTTGATAGAGTTGATACAACTTTATTAGAAACAAAATGCGAGAATTACTCTGAATTAAGAATCCCAAATGCTTCTGAATATGATGGTGTTTATTTTGAATTAATAGAATTTTCTGATAGACCGGTAAAAATCAATAGAATATCTTATGCTACAGATAAAACTCCTCAGAGAGATAACAAATTAGCTGTTGTTACTTGCACATTCAAAAGAGAAGATTATATTGCAAATAATGTTTCTCTTTTTGAACAATTTATAAAAAGTAATCCTGATTTGAAAGGTAGAATCAAATGGTTTATTGCTGATAACGGTAAAACGTTACCAATGGATTTATGTTCTGAAAACATAAATATTTATCCAAATATGAATGCTGGTGGAGCAGGAGGTTTTACTAGAGGTTTGATGGAAGTAATGAACCTTAATGAAGGTTTTACAAGAGTTTTATTTATGGATGATGACGTTGAGTTTTGCACAGAATCATTTTTAAAAACGTTATTACTTACGAACTTTTTGAAAAAAACTTTCAATGAAGCGTTTATCAATGGAGCAATGCTAGATTCATCTAAAAAAAATATATTTCATGAAAATTTAGCATACCAATATGCTTTGTTTGTTAATGCTGATAATAGACGACAAGACCTTTCTGATTATGATAAAATTTTGTGGTTAAATGATACTTCTGAAGATATTTTTCAAGATCCAAATAAAAAAATAAGTTCAGCTTGGTGGTATCATTGTTTAAATGTCGATACTGTTAAAGAAATGGGTTTGCCATGTCCTTTGTTTATTCGTGGTGATGACGTTGAATGGAGTTGGAGAAACTATGGGAAACATCATATATCTATGAATGGAATCTGTATTTGGCATGCACCTTTTGAATATAGAGTTTCAAAAGTTGTAGAATCGTTCTTTGCAATAAGAAATTTTTGGATTATTAACATTATACATACACCAAATTTCAAAAAAATATATAAAAAATTATTAAAAATTACTTTTAGAAGAATTTTAGATATGTATGATTATGTTTCTTGTGATTTATATTTAAAAGCAATGGCCGATTTGATTTCCGGAGGAGAGTGCTTAAAAGTAAATCCTGAAACAGCATTTAGAGAGTTAAATACTATTGCAAGAAAAGCTGAATATTTTGATGCTAAAACTGAAGAATTGTATCAAACAATTGGTTATAGAGTAAAAAACAAAAAATTCAGAAAATTTGTTTCGAAAATCACAAATTGTGGTATTTTTTGTCCGGACTTTCTCTTTAAAACATCATCTATTTCAGTTGATTGGTTTCCTCCAAAGACAGACTTTTGTTTAATAAAAACTGTTAAAGTTTACAATCTTTTAACAAAAAAATATGAACTTCGTAAATTTGATAGAAAGAAAATTCTTTATTACCAAAAAGAGTTTAACAAATTATTAAAACAAATCGAAAAGAATTACGACAAACTTCATGATGATTTCGTAGAAGCTCATAAAGAATTTAAGACAAAAGAGTTTTGGGAAAAATATCTTGAGTTAAATACATCAAACACTAAGCAACTACAAGAGGTTTGTTAATATTGCAAGGGACAATTTTTGACATAAAAGAATTTGCAATAAACGACGGTCCTGGAATAAGAATAACTATTTTTATGAAGGGCTGTCCTCTTCATTGCATTTGGTGTCATAACCCCGAAGGGATTTCAGTTAAACCTCAATTAAATAATAAAAACCATTGCGTTAAGGGAAAAGAATATTCCGTCAGAGAAGTAGTAGATAAAATTTTGACATTTCAGGATGTATTTGAAATGTCAAATGGTGGGGTAACATTTTCAGGAGGAGAACCCACCTTACAAGCAGAATTTATTTATACTGTTGCTTCAAAACTCCAAACAGTTCATAAGACCCTGGATACATCTGGCTTTTGTAAACCTGAAATGTTTAGTAAACTTTTAACAGTATTTGATTTGGTATATTTTGATTTAAAACTAATTAATGAAGATGAACACATTAAATACACAGGTGTATCAAATAAACTAATCCTTGAAAACTTAAAAATATTAGACAAAAGTAGAGTGCCTTATCACATAAGAGTTCCATTAATTCCTGAAATTACAGATACCACAAATAATCTCAATGAAATACAAAACATAATATTAGGTCTAGAAAATAAACCTCTTCGTGTTGACCCTTTACCATACAACATTCTTGCTGGAGGAAAATATGAAGCATACGACATGGAATTTAAGCTCAAGGATTTGAAAAAAGGAAATAATATTCAAAATATTGAACATTTTAAACAAAATTTAAGATTGCACAACATAGAAGTAATGGGGGACGAAGTTAAATGCTTACAGAACGATTAGAAAATATGCGAAATTTTACGCAACAAAGGCAATATAAACAATTTAGAACAACTATTGATGAAAATTATATGCGAATTTTGAGGAAATTAAAATATGATTTTACGCAAAGAAGTGCCTTTATCTTAAGCAAGATGTGTGAACTTGAGGACCCAATTGTATTCAAAGATGAACGTATTAGTTTTATTCGTACAAAGAATAACATTCCTCAATATTGTGATGATAAAACAATTAAAAAATACTATGGAAACCATAAAGGTAGATGTTATGAGCCGTTTCATAACATTTGTCCGGATTATTCTATTTTATTAAAATATGGACTGGGAAATAGGCGAGCTAAGGCAGAAAAGTTATTATGGGAAACTAAAAATAAAAAAGAAAAAGAGTTTTTACACTCAGTCTTATGGTCAATAGACTCAGTGCTTAATTTGGCAAAACGATATGAACTTACAGCAAATGCTATTGGGAATATAGAAGTTGCAAACTTATTTGCTAACGTGCCTAGATATCCGGCAAAAAGTTTTCACGAAGCATTACAATCCGTAAGGTTTATTTCTTCAATATTTAATATGGCAGATAATTACCAACTTGGTTTTGGTAGAATGGATCAATATTTATATCCATATTACGAACATGATATAAAAGAAAATATTATTTCTAAAAACGAAGCAAAAGAACTCCTTGAAGAATTTTTTATTTCCTTAAATAAAGATACTGATTTATATAGAGGGATACAACAAGGAGATAACGGTCAAAGCGTAATGCTTGGAGGTTGTAAACCAGAAGACGGCAGTTCTGCAATAAATGAACTAACTTATTTAATCTTGGAAGTGTCTAAGGAGCTCAAATTGATTGATCCGAAAATAAATTTGAGAATAGATTCTAAAACTCCAGATGACTTAATTGAATTAGGCTGTGAACTAACAAAATGTGGCTTAGGGTTTCCACAATATTCTAATGATGAAATTGTAATTCCAGCATTAGTAAAAAAGGGATATACACTTGAAGATGCAAGGAATTATACAGTTGCTGCCTGTTGGGAATTTATAATTCCGGGAAAAGGAATTGAAATTGTAAATCAAGGGGCTGTATCTTTTCCTTATGCTGTAGATGCGGCATTTGAGAAAGCAATAAAATCCTTTGGTGGATTTAAATGGGAACATTTTAAAACAGAAATAAAAGAAAATATTAAGCAGCAAGTTAAAACAATTTTAAATTGTAGGAAAATTGTTACTCTGCCTTCACCATTTGCTTCCATCTTTTTTGAAAATTCGATTGAGCAAAAAAAAGATGCCACAGAAATAGTCAAATATAAAAATATAGGAATACATGGAGCCGGTTCTGCAAATGGAGCGGATGCACTTGTTGCAATAAAATTAACATACGAAAAAACAGGATTAGAAGGCTTAAAGAATTTATTTACGGCAAAACAAAATAATTATAGAGGATTTGAAACATTACAACAAGAATTACATGATACAATGCCAAAAGTTGGAAATGCAGATAATTTAGTAGATAATGAGTTAAAATTTTTATTTGATACATTTGCCGATGTAGCAGAAGAGCTCTCAACGATTACTCAAAAAGTCCGTCCTGGAAGTGGTTCTGCAATGTATTATTTATGGCTAACAGATCCCGATTTTAAATGGGCATTTGAGCCTAAAGTTCATGCAACTGCAGATGGGCGTTTAGATAGAGAGCCATTATCCACTAGTTTAGCTCCTTCACAAGGTATAAATGTCAACGGAATATTAAGTGTTCTTAAATCTTATTCTGTTATTGATTATTCAAGAATTATGAATGGAGGACCTATAACAATTGAACTATCTCCATCTGTTTTTAATTCAGATGAAGGTATAAAAAAGTTAGCACAATTAATTAAGTATTTTGTTAAGCTTGGTAACCAACAACTACAATTAAATGTTTTAGATTCAAGGGTATTAGAAGATGCAATAGCTCATCCTGAAAAACATCGGAACTTAATTGTTAGAGTTTGGGGTTGGAGTGGATATTTTACAGAATTAGCACCTGAATATCAACAACACGTACTAAATAGACACAAATACAATTTATAAGGAGTAACTAAATGAAGGGAATTATATTAGCAGCAGGAGCAGGAAGTAGATTATACCCCGCTTCACATCACATATCAAAAATTTTATTACCAATCTACGACAAACCAATGATTTACTATCCATTGTCAACACTTATGCTTGCGGGCATAAAGGATATTTTAATCATTACAAATGAAGCTGATTATGACAACTTTGTCAAATTGCTTGGTGATGGTTCTCGTTGGGGATTACATATAGATTACAAAATCCAATATATTCAAAAAGGTATTGCCGATGCGTTTCTTATTGCCGAAGACTGGATTAACAACGAAAAAGTTGCACTAATCTTAGGTGATAACATTTATCACGGACACGGATTCTCAACTATTTTGAAAAATGTTGTTGAAAATAATTCAGGTGCAACGGTATTCGGTTATACAGTAAAAGACCCTGAAAGATTTGGGGTCGTCGAATTTGATGAAAACAAAAAAGTTCTTTCACTAGAAGAAAAGCCAAAGCATCCAAAATCAAATTATGCAGTAACAGGTCTATACTTCTACGATGAAAATGTTTGTCAATACGCAAAGATGTTAAAGCCATCAGACCGTGGAGAATTAGAAATTACAGATTTAAACAAAATTTATCTTGAAAAAGGAAAGTTAAATGTTGAAATACTCGGACGAGGTTTTGCTTGGCTTGATACAGGAACACACGATTCTATGCTACAAGCAAGTAATTTTGTTCAATCAATGGAACTTAACAAAGGCGTTAAAATTTCTTGTTTGGAAGAAATTGCCGTAACACATGGATTTATTGATGCAGAAACTGTACTAAAGAACTGTAAACAGTTTAAAAATAATGACTATTACAAATATGTAAGACAAGTGCTTAAACATAAAACGGCTGTACTTGTGTAAAGGAGCCCTATGCTAAAAACAATCCACCAATCAATCCAAAGTTTCATAAACTTTGTCAAATTAATAATTAAGGAGAAAAAGAGGAAAAATGACTAAAATAGTAACCCTTGACAAATTAAAAGATTTTTTTAATTCTCAACGATTTATAATAAATTATAAACGAATGTGGCCGTACGTAAAACCGTTTTGGTTCAGAGCATTGTGCTCAATGCTCATTTGTATTCCAATCGGTTCGTT
>CAKUTL010000036.1 GCA_934692295.1 uncultured Candidatus Melainabacteria bacterium | reverse complement strand
GTTTTGAAATCTTTGTCAATGAAGTAGTTGAAAAATAAAATAATTTTATAAAAGAGGAAGTGGCTATAACGTTATTTCCTCTTTTATTTTGCCTAAATTTAGTATTGATTTTTATTTTATTTTGTAAGATACTTTTTCGTGCTAAGGATATACATTAAGATATGATTATTAGAAGTGCAAATTTTGAAAAATTTGTTTCTTATTCAGGGAGAAAACTCAATGCCCCAGCCCAAGCCCTAATTATTGGCGGTACTGCAATTGCATTTATTCCTCCAATAAACAGAATGAATAAGAAAGTTGACCAAGATACTCGTGATATGGCAGTAGGTCGTTCAATTGGGAAAAATATTGTAGGAAACCTTTCTGACTATACATTGAGAGTGCTTTCGATTGCTCTTGTTTCAAAATTTTCAAAGGCTAAAGTTGATAAAAATAATGAAGGTATTGTTACAGGTATTTCTCCTAAATCTAAAAAAGATATTTTTACCCCTTCAATAAGCGAAAATATTGAACCTCGTAGTATGAACCAATTTTCTAAAGATTATAGAAATTATAAAATGGCAATGGGGGCTTTACTTGCAACTGCATTAGCAATTTTTGTAAAAACAACTATTGAGCTTCCTCTAACTAAAAAACTAACAGATATATTCTATAAACGAGAAAAAGCAAAGCAGGAGGCAAAACACCATGCAAGTTAAGCCGACCTCAATGACCAAATTCTCTAATTACATATTCAAAAATTATGCAAAGGATAGTAGCAAATTGTTAGTCCATGTTGGAGCTGGTGTTGCTGTTATTGCAACAGGGGCTCAAGTTGGGATGTTGATGACAGATAAAAAATTAGAACCTAAAAAGAAAAATTTTCTTGTAAAACAGGAACTTATGATAAATTCTACTTTTTTAGCTTTATATTATACCGCATGCGAAGCCGTTAGACATCTGGTTAATAATTCTATCGAAAAAGGAAAGATTTTAACTGAATCTTGTGCCATTGCAATTGCAAATTTGAAGAACGATAAAATAATTGAGCCAGCGAAAAAATGGACAAATATATTCACGAAAGAAGAGTTAAAAAAAGGTATTTCTCATAATTTAGAAAATATTGAAAATACCGATTTTTTCAGAAAATCAGCACAAGAAATGCAACCGAGAATTAAAGAAAATTCAATCAAAGCTCTTGAAAAATTTCAAAGTTTTAAATGTGGAGCAGGTGTACTTTCTGTTTTGACCGCTTCTGTAATTGCAGGAAACATTGTTGGAGTTTATTTAGGCAATGTTATAGCTTCCAAAATGGCGGAGAAAAAATCATAAGTTAAAGTCCAACATCTTTTTGAATTTGTAATAAGATAAAATTTTGCGAAAAACTTCTTAATATTTTGTAAAAATAGTCTGTTGAGTTTTTGAAAAATAGTATAAAATATAAATATAGATTATCGTTTTCAGAGGAGTTTTTTAATATGAGAAAAATCATGTTTTTGTGGCTTTATGTGGTTGCAATTGTAGCCTCTTTAGGTGGTTTGTTATCCGGTTATGATACTGGGGTAATTTCTGGGGCATTATTATTTATTAATGATTCTTGGCATTTGTCTGATTCAATGCAGGGAATTGTTGTTAGTTCTGTATTGATTGGTGCTGTTATTGGGGCTGCGACAAATGGTGTTTTAGCAGATATTTTTGGACGAAAGAAAATTATTATGGCAACGGCTGTAATTTTTATTTTGGGTTCAATTCTTTGTGGCTTTGCTCCTAATGTTTATGTCCTAATTGCGTCAAGAATATTAGTTGGTTTAGCTGTTGGGATTGTTAACTTTGTTATCCCATTATATTTATCAGAAATTTCTCCAAAAGTTATTAGAGGAACTTTAGTTTCTTTATATCAATGGGCAATTACGGCTGGTATTTTGTTCTCATATTTTATAAATGCAGCATTTGCAAATGCAGTATATAGTTGGCGTTGGATGTTATTAGCTGGAATCCTTCCAGGGTTGGTATTACTTGTTGGGATGAGTTTGATGAGTGATACTCCTCGTTGGCTTGTAAGCAAAAATAGAGATGAAGAAGCTAAAAAAGTATTCAAAAAAATTGACCCTAATGCCAACGCGGATGTTGAAATCGGTGAAATTAAAAAGACTTTAGCAAGTGAATCTGAAGATTCAAATAAAAAAATCAGATTTAAAAAGTGGATGATAATGCCATTTGTTGTTGGCATAGGTATTATGTTCGCTCAGATTTGTACAGGAATAAATACGATAATTTATTATGCTCCAACAATTTTTAAAATCGCAGGTTTTGATTCTAATTTAAACGCAATATATGCTACAACTGGGATTGGTGTTATCAACTTCCTAATGACAATTGTTGCAGTATTCTTCACAGATAGACTTGGGAGAAAACCTTTATTGTATTTTGGATTGACAGGTGTAATGCTAAGTTTAGTTGCGTTAGGTTGTGCTTTTGCATTTTCAAGTGTTTTAGGTGACAGCTTAAAATGGGTTGCTGTTGGAAGTTTAGTTACTTATATCATCTGTTTCGCAATGAGCTTAGGACCTATTGGTTGGATTATTGTTTCAGAAGTTTTTCCTCTAAAAATAAGAGGAGTTGCAATGAGTATTTGTACTGTTTCAAACTTTGCATTTAATTTCTTTGTTGTTGGAAGTTTTCCAATTCTAATCCATAGAATTGGCGGAGCTTATACTTTCTGGGGTTTTGCAGTTGTATCATTACTTTGTATTTTGTTTGTTTATTTCTTTGTTCCAGAAACTAAGGGGATTTCATTAGAACAGATTGAATCAAATTGGTTACATGGAGTAAAACCTAGAGATTTTAATAAAGTCTAAATTGATAAGAGCGAGGAATTAATTCCTCGCTCTTTTTTTAGTTAACCGACTTTATCGTTTGGTGTTACACTATTCATTGGATTCCAAGTATCTTTAAGATTATTTTTTATTAGATTCTTATAGAAGTTTTCCTTATATTCTAAAATAGCTAGTTGTTTTTTTAATTCATCCATTTGCATAAGTGCTTTTTCTTTTGTATCAAGGATAATTTTGTATCGTTCTTCAATGGTCGAATCTCCAACAATACAAAGGTCAATATATCTTTTTATTGCCTTGTTTTCAGTTCCAACAGAACGCAAACATTTAACTATTTTTACCCATTCAAGGTCGTTATCAGAAAATTGCCTTATGTTATTTTGATTTCTTTTAACGAATGGGAAAAATCCACTCTTTGCCCAAAATCTCAAAGTGTGTTCAGAAATATCCATTTTCTCTGCAACTTCTTTAATTGTGTACATAGTATTTCATCCTTTTTATAAAATAGCTTCAATATCTTTAGTAATTAGTTCTTTAGTTAAGTGGTAGCGTTGGTATAATTCATCTAAAGAAACTCTATCGGTAAATTCTTTTTCCCCGCCAAAGTTTAGAACTTTCATTTCTGAATTTCCATAAAATCTTGTAATTTTTTCGCCAAAACCACCTTCAACTTGACCATCTTCAAGGGTGATAACTATTGAATGTTTTTCTTTTAATTCTTCAAGCAATTCTTTATCAATACCTGATGCGAATTTAGGATTAATAACTGTTGCATCAAATCCAAATTGTTTTTTTAGTTCTTCTTTAACTTCCTTAGCTAATTCCAAGAAATGCCCAAGTCCCAAAATTGCAACTTTTTCCCCTTGAGATTCTACTTTGAATTTGTTCAAAATTGAATAATCTGTGGTATCTTTTTCACCTGTTGAAATAAGAATTGCTGGAACTCTGATTGCTACTGGATGTTCAGTTTGATTTAAAGAATATTCCAACATTGCAAGATATTCTTCCTTTGTTGCTGGCGATAAATATACAATATTAGGGATATTTGAAATTAGTGGAATGTCAAAAGAGCAAAGATGAGTTGCATCCGCTCCAGATAAACCGCCCCAATATACAAGCATTGTTAGTGGAGAATTATTTAATGCCATATCTTGGGACATTTGGTCGTATGTTCTTTGGATAAATGAACTCATTACACAGAAAATTGGTTTTGCGCCACTTTTTGCAAGTCCTGAACAGTATGCAACTGCGTGTTCTTCTGCAATGCCTACATCTGTGTATTGTTTGCCAAGTTTTTCACGGTATTCTTTTGTAAATCCAAATACCCCTGGAGTTGCAGCGTTTACAGTGATTACAGTTTTGTCTTCATTTGATTTTTTAGAAATAAAATCTTTTG
This sequence comes from uncultured Candidatus Melainabacteria bacterium, assembly GCA_934692295.1. Lineage (GTDB taxonomy): Bacteria > Cyanobacteriota > Vampirovibrionia > Gastranaerophilales > Gastranaerophilaceae > Zag111. Next base: position 12,636 of record CAKUTL010000036.1, on the reverse strand, counting down.
TTATTGAGTTGTAATCTTCTACAACCGGAGCAGGTGTTGTATTTTCTTTTTTATCTAATGTTCCAGGTAAAATCCAGTGAAATGCTTCTTTATTTTCTTCTGCAACTTTCAATCCATGCCCTTTTTGTGTATGAATATGTAAAACTACAGGGTGGTCGGAATCTTTAACTTTTTCAAATGCGTGAATAAGTTTTTCAATGTTGTTTCCTTCTTCTTCATAATAGTAATTAAATCCTAAAGTTTTAAAGAAATTGTTTTCAGCTTTTCCGTTTGTTTTACGAAGTTCGCTTAAGTTGCCATATAATCCGCCGTGGTTTTCTGCAATAGACATATCATTATCATTTACTATAACAATGAAATTGCTATCTAATGTAGCAGCATTATCTAAACCTTCAAGGGCTTCACCTCCAGATAAAGAACCATCACCAATTAGTGCAATTACGTTTCCTTTTTCTCCTTTTAAATCACGAGCTTTTGCAACCCCTAAAGCTAAACTTACAGATGTTGATGTATGCCCAACTTTGAATAAGTCGTGTTCACTTTCTTCCGGTGCGGTGTAACCAGTGTATTTTAGGTAGTTGTCAGGGTTTGTAAATCCTTCTTTTCTTCCTGTTAAAATTTTGTGTGGATAACATTGGTGAGAAACATCAAAAACAAATTTGTCAACAGGAGAATTGAATACATAGTGCATTGCAATTGTTGCTTCAATTATCCCTAGGTTTGGTCCCATGTGTCCACCAATTGTATTAACTTTTTTTATAATTAGTTCTCGGATTTCATCTGCTAAAGTGTTCATTTCGCTAATAGAAAGCGTTTTTACGTCCTTTGGTGTGTTAACTTTGTCTAAAATCATTAGTTTATAATCTCCTTTTTTTTTGCTATTCAAAACTTTTAATAATATAATTTTACAACTTGATAGCTACTCTAAGTCAACCCCTATTTTAAAAATTTTTTCAAAAAAAGTGAGCCGATAGATTTTTACCTGCTCACTTGTGCTTTTTATATTTAATTCTTTATCTAATGAAGTTTGTCATAATTGTTTCTTCTTGTTCCGGAGGTAAAATTCCAGCTTTTGCTCCAGTTTCTTTGCATTTTAAATGATAAATCATGTTTCTGGCAACGAATCTCATATTTTGCAAACCTTCTTCATCTTTTAGAACATCTTCCGGTTTTGCACCATGAACCATATTCCAATATCTTCCTGAAATGATTGGCATTTGTGAGATTGTGAAATATTTATTTAATTGATCTAGTGTTGCCGTTGTTCCTGCTCTTCTTGCACTTACAATTGATGTTCCGGGTTTGTGAGTAAAGGTGTCTTTTCCGGCTCTGGAACCTGCATAAAATGCTCTATCTAAAAATGCTGTAATAATTCCGCTTGCAGAAGCATAATGAACCGGTGAGCCAATTACAAGTCCATCACTTTCTTTCATAATTTGTATAAATTCATTAACCTTATCATTCACTACGCATTTTTTTAATTTCCCACAAGCTCCGCAAGCCTTGCAAGGTGCAATAGCTTCTGTTCCAATATAAAATATTTCGGTTTCAATTCCTTCTTTGTGAAATTCTTTTTCCATTTCTTTTAAAGCTGTATAAGTACAACCTTCTTTGTGTGGAGAACCGTTTAGCAATAATACTTTCATTTTAAACTCCTTTAAAATTTACAACCTACATATTTTAGAGTATTACATTATGCTTTTTAGTCAAGTACTTTAAATTAAATTATATGTTATAATAATTTTGCAATATTAAATAAAAGGAGCTTTATATGGAAAGTAATGTTATTTTTACAAGAAGATCAATTAGAAAATTTTTAGATAAACCGGTTGAACAAGAAAAAATTGAAAGAATTTTAAAAGCAGGAATGCAAGCTCCGTCGGCTCACAATATGCAACCTTGGGAATTTGTTGTTGTTACAGATAAGGATAAAAAAGATGAAATCTCAACAATGAGTCCTTGGTCTGGAATGGTTGCTAAAGCACCGGTTGCAATTGTTGTCGTTGGTCATCCAACAAGTGAAAAATCCGCAGAATTCCTTCCTCAAGATTTGGGTGCTTGTACTGAAAATATTCTTTTACAAATTGCTAACGAAGGTCTTGGTGGCTGCTGGATGGGATTTTACCCTAACAAAGAAAGAAGTAATAGCTTGAAAACTTGTTTCAATATGCCAGAAGACAGAATCCCATTTTCTGTAATTGCATTAGGCTACAGTGATGAAAAAAATCACTTTGTAGATAGAGCTGATATGTCAAGAGTTCACTATAATAAATGGTAGAAAATATGCAAAAAGAATTGCTGGAAAATTTATTTTCAAAAGATTCAACTCCTCTTGCCGGAAATGATATTCCCCTAGAGTTGTTAACATCTTTGGATAAATTTATTTTAGATAAAATTGAAGAAAATAGTATTATTCCTGAAGTTATTAATATATATCAAAAATTTCAGCCAATGAAACAAGATGCTCCAGAAGCAATGAAAATTAAGTTATTTACAACAATCAAAAGTTTTGCGATGGATGTTGCAAGAAATGAAAAAATTCTGGATAGTCTTGTTCTGTTTAGATTTTTAGTCGTTAAGGCTAATCTTGTCCCTCAAGATTATTTTTCAATTGCTGAAGGACTGCAAATTCTTGGTAATTCAGAGTTGAGCAAGACGTTTTTAGAGATTTATGTTGACAAAGAACAGAATAAACCGTTGTTATTTTTGACTCTTGGGAATTTTTATAATTTTGTAAAATTAGATTTAAAAAAAGCTGTTCAATATTATGAAAAATATATTTCTATTGATGAAACAAAGCCCGTCGTTTACACAATTTTAGCAAATTTATATTCTAGACTTTATGGAGACGAAAGCTTAAAAGAACAAATTCTTTACTATGAAAAAGCTTATTCTTTGAAACCTACTGATAGATTGTCTTTACATGGTTTGGCTTTTAATTATGAAAAACTAGGGAATAAAGATATGGCGGATTTTTATTACCAAAAACTTTTAGAAAACGAGCCGACAGATACTGATTTTTATAATTATGGATTATTTTTGATTTCTTGTGGAGATTTTATTCGAGGTCATAGATTTTTAAGACACAGAAAAACAAATCTTAATTCAATTCTTCCTCTCGATAAAAAATGGGATTTAGACTCAGATATTAAGGATAAAACTCTTCTTATTCATTTTGAAGAGGGGTTTGGTGATACTTTTATGTATTGCCGATTTGTACCGTTATTGAAAAAATATGCTCAAAAAATTATTTTTGTTGTTCAAGATAAGTTATGCGATTTGATAAAAAATTCTCCCTTTATTTCAGATGGTGTTGATGTGATTTCTGATACTATAGACATAAATTCTTTAGAATATGATTGCTGGATGGGGATTTTAGATAGCCCTTATGTATTGAAAACGACTGTCGAAAATATTCCATTCCCAGATAAATATTTAGAGGTTTCTCAAAATTTAATTAGCAATTTTGCCAAAAATTATTTAAAAAATAGTGAAAATATAAAGGTCGGAATTGCTTATCATGGGGATATGAGTGCAAATTATTTTGGACGAGATTTAAGTATTGATAAATTTAAACCCCTATTGGGGCTTTCCAATTGTGATTTTTACTCTTTTCAATATGATGAAGAAGAGAATATTTATGGGGTTATTTCATTAGGCAAAACTTTTGATAATTTTACTGATACAGCAATGGCTCTGAAAAATATGGATTTGATTATTACAACAGATAATGTAATTTTAAATCTTGCAGGAGCGTTGGGGGTTAAAACATTTACTCTTTTCAATAAACAAACTAATTATCGTTGGTTTAAACTTAAAGGTGAAAATGTCGGATGGTATAATTCTTGTACCCCATTTCAAGTTGAATCCCGAGATGATTGGTCGCCTGTTTTTGTAAAACTTGTAGATATTTTGAAAAATTATAAAAAATAATTGAGGTGTTATGCTTAATTTTAGATACATAAAAGCAGATGATAAAGAGTTTTATATGAACTCCGTAAAAGATTTTTATAATTCGGAAGCTGCATTGCATTCTATTCCAGATGAAAATATAGAAAAGACATTTGACCTTGCGATAAAGACCTCTCCTTTTATTGAGCTTTATATAATAGAGCAAGATGGAGTTAGAGTAGGTTACGCCCTTTTGCTTATAACATACTCCCAGGAAGCCGGAGGTAAGGCTGTTTGGCTAGATGAATTATATATTTTACCCAAGTTTCAAGGGCAAGGAATTGGTGGAACTTTTTTAGAATATCTTAAGTCTAATTATGATGTTCCAAGATTAAGACTTGAATATGCTCCGGTGAATAAATCCGCCTGTGAAGTGTATAAAAAACACGGGTTTAAACCTCTTGAATATAAGCAGATGATTTATGGAAATTAATAATTAGCTCTTGATTGATAGTTACTCTAATGTAATATTTTACTAAAAAAGGGAGAATGAAATATATGAAAAAAGTAATGATAGTAACTGGAGCGGGACAAATTAGTATGGCGATAGCACGTAGGGTTGGTCAAGATAAAAAAATTATTCTTGGGGATTGGAATATTGAGAATGCTAATAAAATTTCTGAAATAATGAATAATGCGGGGTTTGATGTAGTTCCTTTTCAAATGGACTTGTCATCAAGGGAGTCTATTTTAGAATTGATAAATTTTTCACAGCAGTATGGCGAATTTCAATGCTTGTAAATGGTGCAGGGGTTTCCCCAACCCAAGCATTGATTGAACAAATTTTGAAAGTTGATTTATATGGTACCGCTGTTTTGCTTGAAGAAGTTGGAAAGGTAATTGCTTCTGAGGGTGTTGGAGTTACTATTTCGAGTCAATCAGGACATCGTATGCCGGCATTGACACCTGAAGAAGATATGATGCTTGCGATGACTCCAACAGAAGAATTATTGTCGCTAAACTTGCTAAACCCCAAAAATATTAAAGACACTCTGCATGCATACCAGTTAGCAAAGAGATGTAATGTAAAAAGAGTAATGGCTCAAGCAGTAAAATGGGGTGAAAGAAGAGCAAGATTAAATTCAATTTCTCCAGGAATTATTGTTACACCGTTAGCTATAGATGAATTTAATGGTCCAAGGGGCAATTTTTATAAAAATATGTTTGCAAAATGTCCGGCTGGACGACCTGGAACAGCAGATGAAGTTGCAAATGTTGCAGAATTGCTGATGAGTCCTAAGGGGGCTTTTATTACAGGTTCTGATTTTTTAATTGATGGCGGAGCAACTGCATCATTTTTCTATGGACCATTGAAACCTTAATGGGGGTAATGGGTAAAAGAAGTCGAACACAGTTAAACTTGGGATTGTGCTTTATGCATATTCCCATTTATTATTTATAATGTAACTTTTTCTAAGACGATAAAGGAAGCATATATGCGAAGAAAAGTTATGTTGTGCATAGATCTCCCTTGGGAACTGTAATGTAACACATGAAATGATTTCTTGTAACAGATGGTTTGATTATTTTGGTCAAAATCAATAAAAATTTTTCAGAAAAAAATAAAACAGCAAAATTTGTATTTTGCTGTTTTATTTATAATTATTTGTATTTTTAATTTGCTTTTTCAATATACCAATTACTCATTCCAAAATGGTTAAAATTCCATTGAAGATTAAAATAAAAATCTTGTTCAATGGAATCGTTGTCTTTAATTTTGTAAGCATATTTATTTAACTGAGTTTGACGGTAACTTTTAAATGCTAATTGTAATTCTCTTGCAAAACGTTTCCTAAATTCAGAATAAGAAATATTCAGAGTTTTTTTAGTTAATTTATTTTTCACTTTCATTTTGCTTCGCTCCATTACAGATACAGGCTCACAAGTTTCGACTCTGTCTCAACTGTTCGCTTTGTAATAATCATCTTCGAATCCTCTTATATTGTCTAATTCGATGTTGTATCTTTTCCCTTGTTTATTTACACAAGTTGCAAAATCTACTTCACCATCAGCAAATTTATTTTTCCAAATACAAATTAATAAACCTATTTCTTGAGTTTTAAGATTTAAAATTTTTGTTCCATAAAGTTGATAATCTTTTTCTGTCATACAAATTCCTTTCTTTTGTATGATATTAATTACTCTCAATCACAGACAAATCAACAGATTTAAGTACAAGGAAAACATTAACAAGACATGCTTATTCAATTAATAAACAACAATTAATCAAAGCACATACAGGGATTATCTGTGAAACAAAGAACTGTATACCCATTTGTTACCGGAAGTGAATGATAAGTGTGTAAATTTGCTTAATAATATTGTTTCTTCCGCTGTTGAGTCTAAAAGAGTGATAGAAAAATTTGGAACATAAAAATGATGTATATTTCTGTTGTATAATCTTTTTATGAAAGTCTTTTTTATTATCTTATTTTTAACACTTCCTAGTTTAAGCATATATTATGGTATGACATTATCATATGTTCATTTAACATTTTATTTAATAGCATTGTTGTTATGTTTTTGTAATAACGAAAATATAACAACAGTAATAAATCAATTAAATGATATTAAAACATTGAAATTTGGCAATTTTTTATTATTAGAAAAGCAAGTAAAAGAACTAAAAGAAATATCAAAAACTGTAGAAACAAACTCTGATGAAAATAATTTCAATATTTCATTATCTGATAAATATAAACATGAACTTTCGTTTTCAAAATTAAATTTTAATTATAATTTAATCAATGCCCATATAAGACAAATATATAATTTAGCATTCAATGATGATATTTCTTATATTGATAATATTTTAGTTTTTGATTATTTGAAACAAAAAGAGATTCTAAGTAATGATTTTTGTTTTTATATTTATAATGTTTGCTCTATCATTTCAGATTATTTAAAGAATCCACAAAATAATAAAATTACTAGTGATTTAATAGAAATCAGTTCTGATGTTATAAATAATCTTATTGAAGTAGAAAATTATATAAAACATATCAATTTGCTTAATGCAAAATCTCAAAATGAAAATATTCAAATTTAAAAAATTTGCAACTTTTTTGCAACTTTTGCCGATTTTTGCACTAAAAAAGGATTCTAGCAATTGGCTAAAACCCTTTACAATAAATGGTTGCGGGAGCTGGATTTGAACCAACGACCTTCGGGTTATGAGTGAAGGTAAATAAAGTATTTTCAACGAAAAAACAACCGTTTTAGCCCTATCAATCAAATCAAAATAGTATAAATTTGTATATAAAATGGACACAGAATGGACATGGATTTTTCTTTGAAAGTAAGCTAATAATACCATTTAGCCCTTCCGTACTATTACATATTACACCTATTTCTTCTATAATGCAACAGACCTTCCATATTAAAGTTATTAGGATATGTTACTTTTGTATCTAGTTTATTACCATCTGTGTCTATTAAATAAACAACTCCAGCTTTTTTAACCACAAAACAATTCTCGATAGGAATGTAGGTTATCTTGTCAAAGATAAAGTCTGTGATCAATTTCTCTTGTTTTAATGAGTATAACGCATATTTACCATCATTATGCAGTGCTACAAATTCATCTGTTTGCTTCCAAGATAAGTATTCTTTATAGTTTTTCAATACATCCGTCCTGTCTATAATAATATCGCAAAATCTTAAATAATAAAGGTAAATAGCTTGATTTTTGTTTTTATTGGATTATAATACAAGAAAGTATTGGATTAAGTAACAAAAGAGGTAAAACGTGAACTATCTTAATAGAAATATAACACAAGAACTTGAACAAAGTATTGAAACACGTCCTTTAACATACTTAAATGGAGGGCGACAAGTTGGAAAATCAACCCTGTGTTCACATTTACCTGATAATATCAAAAGAAATCATATCACCTTTGATTCTCCACTTGTTTTAGCAACTGCAAAATCACAACCGGCAGCTTTTGTTGATAGTTTACCAAATGATATTCTAAACATTATAGATGAAGTTCAGTTTGCTCCGGAAATCTTTCCTTACTTGAAAATGAAAATTGATTTCAACAGGTTGAATGGCAATGACAAACAAAAATTCTTGCTTACAGGTTCTGCGAATCTAATGGCGATGCCTAAATTATCAGAAGCACTTGTAGGTAGAATGTCAGTTTTGACTTTGTATCCATTTTCTGCCAGTGAATATTACAACCTTAATAAATCTCTTACAGAAAGATTATTTGATGAGGAATTAAGGCTATCGTCATTTGAAGATTTTAATATCGTAGATGTTCTTAAAAATAGTACGTATCCTGAAATAGCTATGGATGCTAAAATTGACCGTATTAAGTGGTTTGACAGTTATCTCACTACAATTTTAAATAGGGATATTAAATCCTTATCAGACTTAAAGAATCCTGAAATAATGGTCGCATTGTTATCATTACTATCAACAAGAACAGGGGGATTGTTAAACAATACAGAAATTGCTAAAGAACTTGGTGTCGATTATAGAACTTATGAAAAAATGTTTGCATTTGCACTTAACAGTTTCTTGGTATTCAACGTAAAACCTTGGGCTAGACCTAACAAACTAAGTAAACGCTTTGTTAAATCTCCAAAGTTGTATTTTACTGATTGTAACTTCTTATCATATATTATGAAGCGTGATATTGATGAAATGTATGAGAACGATAAAAAAGCATTTGGTCATGTGTTTGAAAACTTTGTAGCTACCGAACTTTTGAAATCTGCAAAATTAAACAACTTAGAACTTTCACATTATAGGACACAATCCGGCAAAGAAGCTGATTTTGTTTTAGAAAATGCTCAAGGCGATGTTGTTGGGGTAGAAGTAAAATCAGCAAAAGATATTGATAAAAAAGCTTATTCCGGTTTACTTGAACTAAAAGAACTATGTGGTGATAAGTTTAAAAAAGGTATTATTCTATATACCGGTAATGATATTGTGCCATTGTCTGAAAAAATCTGGGCAGTTCCAGTTTGCTATTTTTGGAAAGAAGTAATTTAGTTTTTAAAGTAAAAGATGCAAAGAATGCATTTTTTCTGGAAAGTTATATAAAAAATAATTTAAAATACTTCCCAGATTTTTTACATCTTTTGCATTCTATCCAATCCAGCAGTCTTTAATTTCATACCCAATAAGCATATTTCTTATTCCTTTGATTGTTCCCGTCAAGCGTCTTTGTTGCAGCTTTTCATTTAATTTAGATTTCCCCTCTAAAACATAGTTCATTTTGTTACACCATTTTAAGTATATGCTATATACATCATTCAATTTTGTACTGTTACCAGTTTTTTCGAAACATTCAGATAAAAAGAGACTAATATAATCACACCCCTTTTGGTATTTTTCATTATCAGATAATATACAAGTTGGAGGATTCAGACCTTCTGCACGATAGGCATTCAATCCTTCAATACACCAATTGAAAATTCCACTCAATACATCTTTTTGGCATAGTTTTGTCTTGAGATTTTTATCTTGTTCTTCTTGGCTAAAGTGCCTGTTGAAACTTATTACATTTATGCGATTGCTTTCCCATACTGATTCATCTGTGATTTGTGGAAAGTGGTTTGTGGTTAGAAAAATCTTAAATTCAGGCTTGTACTCGAAATTTTTCTCGTACAAATCCCTTACGGTAATTGTGTCTCCACCCGTTAAGGTTTTTAATTGTGCCGAATCAACTATCATATCTTTTGCTAATTCAGGAGAATTTACGATTCGAGCACCTCTCAATCTCGCCAAATCCCCCCTCGCAGTTCTACTATCAGCAAATTTCTTCATTGCAAAAGTTTCAGGTGCTGTTTGCTTTCCATAATCACCTAGCATCTTTAATAAAGTTTCAATCAAAGTAGTTTTTCCATTTCTTGTTGATTCGCCATAGAGAATGAACATTGTATCTTCTTTTGTTGAAGCCGTCAATGAATACCCTAAAACCCTTTGAAGGTAATTTATTTTATCGGTATTATTTTCAAAAATTTCATTTAGAAATTTAGTAAACGGTTCAGTTGAAGTATTTTGATTAAATTCAACATTAGCAACCATGCTAATTAAGTCATCTGAGCAATGCGGCTCCAAAGTGTAAGTATTCAAGTCGAAAGTCCCATTTGCCAAATTGATTAAGTTCTTCTTACTATCTAATTCAGCATTGCTAATGGGCAATTCACTCATCGAATCCTTCAATATAGTATCTCGCTTATTTTTTCCTCCAAGTTTTTTGACACTTTTATTTAAAGCTTCATTATAATGGTTTTGTTCAATATTATTTATTCTTGAATAGTGAGAAAGAGCATCAGTGAAGAATTTCAAAGTTACACTAACCTTTGTTGCTTCTTTATCAGACTCCCAATATTTACCGTTGTAAAACATCCAACATTTAGCATCTACATTATATCTATACAAATCTTTTACGCTTGTTGCGAATAAACGACTTATTCCTTTATCATCAAGTGAGTAGTTTTCAGGTTTATAAATCTTGAATTTTTCTAAAAACATATTAACTTCTTGCGAGCAAGGTGTGTGCGCTATTGTTATAGAACAGGCTTTGTCATTCTTTTCTCCTAAAATTTCTTCCAAAAAATATTTTACAGCATCAGATTTTGATATATTCTTTGTCAAACATAAGAACTTAATTATATTTCCTGAAATTTTTCCGTTTCTCCCAAAACAAGTAAAAAGTTTCGAATTGTGATAATAAGTAAAATCGTCATGACCACCACAAATCGGACAATTGTGAAATTGAATATATTCGTCGTTATTGCTATTAATTTCTCCGCAATTTTTCTTAAGAAACCCAAGAAAATCGAACTGTTCCATTTTTGATGATAAATCATTATTATAACCTGAAATATCCTGAGAAGCGTTACTATTCTTCTCTTTTAAAGACTGTAACTTCCTTTTTATTTGCAAAATATGTTCATAAGATATTCTTGCAACATCATTAACATAGCAGAATTTTTTATTTGTTCCAAAGAAGAGTCTAATCCCATCCTTACAGCTTTTGTCAGATTGAGGGAAAATATTAATTAAAGTTGTTATAATATCACGTCTTTTGTTTTCTTCTGTGATAATTTCATCTGTAATGAACATCACTCGGAATTTTGGATGCGATACAGTGCTACTGAATGATTCATATATACCAGCTGGTCTAACACTATAGTTATTACAGATATCCTGTATATCTTCAAACAACAAATGTTCTCCGTTTTCAGTGTTATCAATGTCTATACAAAACAGGTTCTGTGCAGCCCAATCTTTTGCACTATTGCCGGTTGATTGTGATGGTTGAAAGGATTTTCCCAACTCAACAGCTGTCACAAAATCTCGAAAACGTGTTTCAGTTGCAGCGATTTTCCCCAACCTGTTTCTTATAGCCCCTATTTCACTTCCTGTTGGTTTATAAGAGTAACTTTTTGTATCAATTTTTGCTAAAATATTTTTCTGCATATATTATTTCCTCCTATTAAGTTCTACTCGAGATTTTTTCTACTCCATCAAAAGCTCTGAAATGCACTAATAACAAGAAAAATAAAAATGTGTTTTTCTTTAAACAACTATATTTATCAATAAGTTGTTTTATGATAAACTATTCTTATGAGGAAAACTAAATCAGAAATAAAATGTGAATGTGGAGGAGAAACGATTCTTTTCGGAAAAACAAAAGACGGGAGACAAAAGTATCGTTGTAAGGTTTGTGGTGCTGTTTTTACCAAGATGAAGCATTTTACAAGCGGAAGGAAAGGGAAAAGACTTCTTTCTCTTCTTTTAAATATTATTAGCGAAGATTTTTATAAAAGATTTGACCTCAATAGTATTTTTGATATTGCTATACAGAAACCCACTAAAAATTTAGATGCTATATATTTTAGTACTGCATATAATAAAGCAGATGGTAATGTTAGTATTAAGTGCAATAATCCTAAATTATTAATATGCGAAACTGATAATGGAATGATATTATATAAAATACCAGAAAATAAAACACAAGAAAAACGAACTATTAGTATTATTGATGATAAAAGTTTTCCTATAGACCCAGAGAAAAATTATCATTACCAACGTTATAAAACTCGTACTAATTCTGACCTTTAAATCGTTTGATTATATATTAATAATTTTCTCAGATTTACAATTATCAACTTGCAACTTGCATTTTTGCAACATTTCTATTACAAGAATTGCGGAGTTTAAATTTTAATTTCTGCGAGTTTTCAAGTACCACAAAGATAATCTCATTTTGTCCCTACTCACGCGAGTTTTAAGAGAATTGGAATTCTAATTGTAGAAACTTATGCAAATATACTGAAGTACACCTGCAAACTCGCGTCAGTGGACTCTCTGCGAATATTTTGTTATAGATAGCAGAATAAAGTTTTTATCAGGTTAAGATTTCGAGCTTTTAGCAATGTTCTACATTAATGCCGGTATTTTGCCACAATATCGCCAGAAAGTTAGATTAAACTTCGTTAGCCTAGTTTTCCCTCCGGCATAAATTTTTGTTTAAAAAACAAGTAGTAATGGCCGCAGTTCAGTTTTGAAATAGTTTGTTTTTAGACCTAAACAATGATAAATAAGTTCATTTTTCAAAGAAAACTACCGGAAAATTATTTTGGCTAGAAATGTAAAAACGTACTTGTTTTGACTAATCGAGAAAAATTATCAACGTTGTCGAAAAAGAAACACCCCACCCA
>CAKUTL010000035.1 GCA_934692295.1 uncultured Candidatus Melainabacteria bacterium | reverse complement strand
GAATCAAATTTTGGTCTTTTCATGTTTATTGTATGAATAGAACTTTTTAAGGCTATAAATTTATCGTTAACAATATATTCGATATATTTTATTGGACTATTTTTGCTAATTTTGTTATTTACTATTGGTTTATATTGGGTGAAACTATGTAAGAATTGTAGTGGAATATTTTTTAAGTTTTGTATTCTTGAAATTGTGAGGTTTTTTATTCCCAATGCTGTATTATTAGCCATGTGGTTTGTTTGAATGCTTTCTTGTTCCCAAAAATAAGTTCGAGTGTCTAAATTAATAAATCTATTCATATGTTTTCTATAAATATCTATTAATTTTCGATTTAGGGTATATTCTTTTATTTGGGTAGATGTAACAACTTCATCCGTTCCGATATGATTTTTTTGCGAAGTATAGATTCTATTTTTTAAAGGTTTATCTTTTATATTAAAAGCTTTTTCTATAACATTTCCTTCTTTGTCTAGAAATGTTGTAATTTTTCCTCGAACTTTTCCCTTTTTATTTGCAATAAGAACTTCTTTAACTGTTTGTGGAATTTGGTTAGATAACCTCATTGTTCCGCTCAAATAGTCAGAAAAGTTTTGCGTTGTTTTAGAAATTACATAAAAATTGCTTTTCATATGTGCTACATAAACACTTGTAATATATATTTTTTGCTAGTTTGTAAAATGGATTTATATTGTTATTTTAAATCTTTTCCTAAAAATCCTGTTAAAAATTTGAAATTAAGCAGTCCGCTAAGTATTGGAAATCTCAATTCTTCATTCTGTCTATGATCAAATACGGTGAATGAATTGCTTGGAAAATCTACTTCGCTTATATCAAAACAATGCCAAGATGGAAGTTTCCCAAAGTGGACTCCTGTTCCTAACATGAATGCGGAATCTTTATCTTCCCAAATTTTCATCATTAAATCTCCAGCATCACGAAGTTTACTCATAAGTGACATTCTGAGTGAGGATTCATTTAGGGTAATAGGTTTTTGACCTGTAAAAAGTTCTAAAAATCTTGACGGTTTGTTGTATTCAAAAGGTTGTTGAGTGTCCATTGCTCTATAAATCGGAGGTTTTTTGAACGGATGATTCTTTATAAGTTTATTCATTGCAAGTTCAACAGATTTTACTATTGGGCAATGCATCTCCTGTAAAGTGCCGTCTGAATTTCTGAATTTAAGATCATGAATTTCTTGAGAGGAAATGAAATAATCTTCCGTTTTTCCATTAACATTTAGAAATTTGATATTAAAATCTTTTCCGTTGGTTGTTATGTTATTTTGTAGAATTTTTTGTCCCTTTTTGCTTCTACTCAAGATTCCAAGCGAAGATACAATATAACAGTCGTGGAAATGCTGTTGCACAGTAGCAAGTGACTCAATTTGTTTTGGAGTAATTGGTTGCATAATCACATATCCTTTTTATTTCAAGTATATTTAAAACCAAAGAAAAATTTTTGTCTAGTTTAAAATGATTGTTCTGCGTATTTAATAACTTCTGGTTTAAGGGATAGGAATTTTGAAAGAAGATTTGTTTTTTCGATTGTCATAATTTCGATTTTCTTTTTAGCGAGCTTGTTTGCTTCTTTTAATCCAAAGCTGTCTTTTCCTCTATATCCTTTCATTATTGTTAATTCAAAAAAGTCGCTATTGCTTTTTTCAATCTCGTCTATTTTTTTCATCACGTCCCTTGTAATAGCATTTTTCCTATCTTTTATTTTTAGAATTTGTGCTGTTGGATTTTCTATTTGTTCAAATAGTCGAGCTCTAACACTATTAGGAATTCTTGTTCCAAAAGCGGGTACTGAATTATAATTGTTTCTGATTTCCATACAACGCTCCTTTGTTTTTTATTAAATCAGGGCAAAATTTTTTGTTGCTAGAAATATGTTTTTTGTAAACTTTTATTATGAAAAAATAAAAAAATGGCAAATATTGTTTTTCAGGGATTTTTCGTATATTGTATAAGTAGCGAAAGGAAGTAATTTAATATGGCTTGTGTTCAAAGAATAAGACCGAATATTGATTTTACCAAGTATGCCGCAAAAAGAGGCTTAAATGTCGCAACTATCCCTCTAAAAGATAAATCTACAGTAAAAATATTATCAAATGACACTAAGTTTGAAGAATATTATTTAAAAGACGGTGAAGTTATTAAATCTATTAAAAAGACATTGCCTAAATTTGAAGATTTTGGATTGTTCGTTTCTCAAAGAATATCAGAACTTCAAGCAAATGCGGCAAAAGGCATTAATGTAATGTCCGAATGGGCTAAATCTTTAACAAAATAAAATTAAATATAAATATCTAAAAATAAGGTTTTGAAAGTTTTCAGAACCTTATTTTACTATGTTGAATATTCAGTTATTTTGCATATAATTTCTATAGAAGAGAATACAATATAAAATAAATTCAAAAAGGTGTAATTTATGATTACGGATATGACGAGTGGGAACCCCTTAAAACATATAATTTTATTCTCTATTCCTCTTTTGATAGGGAATATTTTTCAACAGTTATATAATATTGCAGATTTGGTAATTGTTGGTCGAACTTTAGGGGTAGAGTCTTTTGCGGCAGTTGGTGCAGTTGCTCCGTTATTTTTCTTGATAACTTTTGTTATTGTCGGTTTGACTAACGGGTTTGCAGTTGTAACTGGTCAAAGATACGGTGCAAAAGATATTTCTGGCGTTCGAAATTCTGTAATTGTATCTATTATTTTGAGTACTATCGTAACTTTATTATTTACAGTCGTTTGCGTATTTTTGATGAATCATATTTTGCATTGGATGAATGTTCCTCAAAATATTTATCATAATGCGTTTTTGTATATCGAAATTATTACGATTGGTTTGATTGCAACAACTATGTACAATATGCTTGCTAGTATTATTCGAGCTTTGGGTGATAGCAAAACTCCATTATATTTTTTGATAATTGCATCAATTATTAATATAATTCTTGCTTTAGTTTTTATACAATGTTTTCATATGGGAATTCCTGGCTCTGCTATTGCCGTTATTTTGTCGCAGGGAATTTCTTTTTTACTTTGTTTATTGTTTATCAAATATAAGTTTCCAATTTTGCATTTGTCAAAAGATGATTTTGATACCGTAAAAGATAAAAAAGAATTTTTGACTTCCGCTTATGAACATTTGAGGGTTGGAGTTCCAATGGCAATTCAGTTTTCTATAATTGGGGTTGGAATTTTAATTATTCAGAGTGTATGTAACAGTTTTGGTTCAAATGTAATTGCTGCTCTTACTGCGGCATTACGAATAGAACAAATTGCTACTCTTCCGATGATGTCTTTTGGAGTTGCATTAGCTGCTTATGTTGCTCAAAATTATGGAGCGAAAAAGTTCAAAAGAATTAGACTTGGAGTTATTAATACTTCAACGATCAATATTGTTTTGAGTATTTTGATGGCATTTATAATGCGGTTATGGGGTACTGATATTATTGGTGCATTCATTGGAACAACAACAAAGAATATTATAAATATCGCTCATCAATATTTGTTAATTAGTACAATTTACTATTTCTTCTTAGGTCAGATATTTATTTATCGTAATGCTTTACAAGGTATGGGCGAAACTGTATTCCCTCTTCTTGCTTGTACGGCAGAACTTGTGATGAGAGCATTTGCGGCAATTTATCTTGCTATGAAGTTTGGATATGTTGGAATATTTTATTCTGGCCCAATTGCGTGGATTAGTGCTTCATCCGTTTTATTCTTCGGTTATTTGTGGAGTATAAAACATATTATTTACAAGTTCCGTTATCAGTTGAATATTCCTGTTGATGATGAAAATGTTTAGTTGGTGATAAAATTAACCTTGGAGATATATAGATAATGTATGACGAAATTTTTGATAGATTAAGTAAATCGGATTTTCGCAAGAAGTTTAAACTAAATCCTAAAGATAGGTTGTATTTAGAGCAAAAAGGATTTGAAACAATAAGACGTCATGCCGAAGATTTTATATCTAAAAGAGTTGCTCCGACAGATATTCCAAATGACGGGAAGCAAACTCCAATGCGTGGACATCCAGTTTTTACGGCTCAACATGCAACTGCGACTTGTTGTCGAGGATGTATAAGTAAGTGGCACAAATTCCCGAAGGGTGTTCAGTTAACAAAAGAACAACAGGAATATTTAGTTGATTTAATTATGGAATGGATAAAAAGACAGGTGAAATAATTATGGATTATAAAACAAATGTGATGAGAATTTTAGATAGGGCAAAAATTGATTACAAGCACTATTGCTATGCTTATACAGATGCGATTAGCGGGGTGGAAGTTGCAAGTGTCTTAAATCAAAATCCGGCTCAAGTGTTCAAAAGTCTTGTAACGGTTGGAAAATCCAAAGAACATTATGTTTTTATGCTTCCTGTAGCAGAA
Source organism: uncultured Candidatus Melainabacteria bacterium (assembly GCA_934692295.1). Classification (GTDB taxonomy): domain Bacteria; phylum Cyanobacteriota; class Vampirovibrionia; order Gastranaerophilales; family Gastranaerophilaceae; genus Zag111. The sequence goes on along the minus strand of CAKUTL010000035.1, from coordinate 12,832 downwards.
GAATTAGATTTGAAAAAATCTGCTCACGCTGTTGGTGAAAAATCTGTCGAAATGATTAAACAAAAAGAACTTTTGCCTTTGACCGGCTATATCCATGGCGGATGTTCTCCAATTGGATTGAAAAAGCCATTTCCTGTTATTATTGATTCTTCTGCAAAAAATTTTGATACAATAATTTTCAGTGCCGGTAAAATTGGCTATCAAGTGGAAGTAAATCCAAATGAATTAGGTAAAGTTGTGAAAAGCGTTCAATTTGCAGAAATTACTGCGTGATTTTTCTCGGAAGATGTTAAGAGTTTGCCAAAAGTTTCAGGCATGATGTATTCTTTATAAAAAGAAAGAGGATTGGAGAATTTTATGGAAGGGAATAATAAACCGGTTGTTCATTTGATTTCAAAACCGGATAATATGTTGAAGACTATTTATACTGCGTGTAGAACTTGTTATAGTGCTGACACCCCTATAAATATTTATGAAAATGCTGTAGATGTAGAAAAAATGTTGAAGTTGATAAAACGAGTTATCGGTTCGGGGCATTATTCAACTATTGAACATATTCAAGTAAGTTTTGCAATATCAAATGTTTCCAGAGCTTGTACTCATCAACTTGTTCGTCATAGACATATGTCTTTTTCTCAAAAATCTCAACGTTATGTTAAAGAAAAAGGTCAATTTGATTATATTATTCCTCCAACAATTGAAAAAAATCCTGAATTGAAAGAAAAATTTATCACTTTTATGGGTAAAATTTCTGATCAATATCAAGAGTTTGTGGATGCCGGAATACCCGCAGAAGATGCGAGATTTGTTATGCCAAATGCGGCTGCAAGTTCGCTTGTTGCAAGTTTGAACTTACGAGAACTTATTCACCTCGCAAATTTAAGATTATGTACAAGAGCTCAATATGAAATCCGTTGTATGGTTAAATCTATGTGCGATGTCTTGATTGCAGAAGAACCTTGGTTGAAAGAATATTTAGTTCCAAAATGCGAAAGACTGGGATTCTGTGATGAAGATAAGTCTTGTGGAAGAAAAATTACAAAAGCAGAATTGTTTGAAAAGGCTGGTAAATAGGCAATGAAAGCGTTAATTCAAAGAGTAAAACGAGCATCTGTTTCAATAAACAAAGAGTTGTATTCAAAAATAGGTGTGGGATTGCTTGTATTTCTCGGTGTTGAAAAAACTGATACCGAAGAAAATGCAGATAAACTTGTTGATAAAATTTCAAAATTGCGAATTTTTGAAGATGAAAACGAAAAAATGAATTTATCTGTAATGGATGTTTCCGGTGAAATGCTTGTTGTTTCTCAATTTACGCTTTGTGGCGATTGCAAAAAAGGAACTAGACCGAGTTTTGATGCCGCAGCAAAACCAGAAGATGCAGTAAGATTATATGAGTATTTTGTGGAGCAAGTTAAAAGTCTTAATATTCCATGCCAGACGGGTAAATTCCGTGCTATGATGGATGTTGAGCTTGTTAATGATGGGCCTGTAACCTTCTTGGTAGAGAAGTAGTGACTATTGGGGCTTGCGTATATTCAAAATCCATGTTAGAATGATGGTATAAGTTAGAATTTTTATTTGAAATCGATTTTGTATTGTGAGGATGTTACCTTAAATTTATTTTTTGTTATGAGTTATTTTTTTATTATTAATTAAGAGGCTTTTAAATTATGTATGTAAACAAGTGCATTAAGTGCGGTCGCGAGTTTGAAACAAAGAACCCTAAAAGAGTAATCTGCCCTGATTGCTTATATCCAGATAAAAAGATGATGGTTAATTCTTCTGAATCTGGGGATAGTCCAGCTGCTTCTCAACCAGCGGAACAAACCCCAAGTTATTCAACTGAAGAAAAACCTCAATTCTATAATAGTTATTCATCTGGAGGAGATGATAACCAAAGGCCATATAACAGGCCTCAAAGACCTTATAACAACCGTCCTCAACAAGGTGGTTATAATAACAATTACAACCGTCAAGGTGGTTATAACAGAGATAACAGACAAGGTGGATATAATAATAACTACAATCGCCAAGGCGGTTACAGCAGGGATAACAACCGTCAAGGTGGTTATAACAGAGACAATAGACAGGGTGGTTACAATAATAACTACAATAACCGTCAAGGCGGTTATAACAATAACAGAGCTGGAGGTTATCAACAACGCAGACCTCAGGGTCAAAACAGATTTAATAATAACAGACGTCCAATGAACAACCGCAACAAAGCTCCTAAGCAGTTGCTTGTAAGTAAGGAACAATTGGAACAAATTGAATTGCTATATAAGTTGATGTTGCCTCTTCCAAACCCTGATGCACATGAAGTTATTGGTGAAAAAATTGGTTTGGAACCAAGAAAAGTATTTTTCGGTATAAATTTAGTAAGACAAAAAATGATGCTTCCTAAATTGCCGTTCCCTAAACGTAAATTGGCAATTACTCCAGATCAATTAAATGCTATCAAAATGCTATATGAACCATTGTTGCCATTACCTCCAATTGGTTGCCACAAAATTATTGCAGCTCAATTAAAAATGGATGAATGGCGTGTTCACGTTGGTATTGGTTTGGTTAGAGCACAAATGGGGCTTGAAAGATGGAACCAAGATAGACCGGATGCTCCAGAAGAATTTAAAAACCAAAAAGCAGAAGATAAATCTGAAAAAGCTGAAAAGCCTAAATCAACTAGAAAGAAGAAAACAGAAACTCCTGTTGAAGAAGTAGCAGAAGCTCCAGCAACAGAAGAAGCAGTTGAGGTTGAAGAAGCTCCAAAGAAAAGACGTGGCAGACCTAAAAAGGTCGAAGCAGAAGCTCCGGAAGAATAATGATGACCAAATATATTTCAGTCGGTAAGATTGTCAACTTTCATGGAATTAAAGGAGAAGCTAGAGTTGGTTATTCTAAAAACCAACAAGATTTCTTTTTATCGTTAGAGTCTGTTTTTGTAAAAAAAGGTAATGAATATCAAGAATTGAAAATAGATTCTGTTCGTCAAAATAAGAATTTTTTAATTGTGAAATTTGAAGGAATTGATTCTATCAACGATATTATTCCATTGAAAGGTTGTTTACTTTTCGTGGAAGAGGATGTTGTTCGTGAAAATCTTGATGAGGATGAATTTCTTATAGATGAGCTTGTTGGTTTGAGTGTTTTTGATAACGAAAATGGCAAAAATTTGGGGTTTGTAATTGGTGTTTCAAATAACGGGGCAAGTGATTTGATTTCAGTTAAGACAAATTCAAAAAAAATCTCTCTAATTCCGTTTGTAAAAGCGATTGTTCCCGTTGTCGATATTAAAAACAAAAAAATCATGATAAATAATATCGAAGGGTTGTTGGAATGATTTTTGATGTTTTGACATTGTTTCCAGAAATTATACAATCCTATTGTGATGTAAGTATTATGAAAAGAGCAAAAGAGGGTGGTATCTTTTCTGTTAATGCTATAAATCCACGAGATTTTACTATTGATAAGCATAAAAAGGTGGATGATACCCCTTATGGTGGCGGAGCAGGTATGGTTTTAGCTCCTCAACCTTATGTTGATGCTTATGATAGTATTGAAAAATTAGAAAACTCAATAACTGTGATGTTATCTCCTCAAGGTGAACCATTAAGTGAACAATTGGTTTTAGACTTGGCAAAGTATGACCAAATTATTATGTTGTGCGGTCATTATGAAGGTTTTGACGAAAGAATTCGAGAAATTATTAAACCTAAAGAAATTTCTATCGGAGATTTTGTTCTTACCGGAGGGGAGCTTCCTTCCTTGTGTTTGATTGATGCCGTTAGTCGAAAATTGAATGGTACATTAGGGAAAATTGAATCTGCGGAAGAGGATAGTTTTTCAAATGGATTGCTTGAATATCCTCAATATACAAAACCTAGAGATTTTAGAGGGTACAAGGTGCCGGAAGTTTTGTTGAATGGTAACCATAAAGAAATAAATGAATTTAGATTGCAACAACAAATAGAGCGAACAAAAACTCGTCGCCCTGATTTGTATGAAAAATATTTAAAAAATCAAAAATAGTTTATTTAAATGTTCCGCCTGGAGTACCCCAGCCAAAGAAGTTTTTAAGGACTTCGTAGCCCGCATATATTCCAAGACCTCCGGCACAAATTTTGCTAGGTAATCCTTTTGTAAATACTGCTCCTAAACCTAAACCGAATGGAACAATGTGCGAAACTAACATTGAAGTAAAGCCTTTTACGTAGCCGATACCTTCATTGATAAATCTTTTCCAGCCACAGTCAAGTTCCATTTCATAAGAAGCATCTTTTATTCCTTCTTGGATTTTACTCATGTTGGTTGAGTACATAGAATTGTTTAAATAATAACCAGTACTTGCAGCATCTTTTTCACTTGAGTATAAATCGGCCTGAATTTTACCAAGGTAATGTGCATCGTACGCTACAGCTCCGAGAGCTGCTATCCCGACACCTCTTGTTACCCATTGGGCAGGGTTTTTAGGTAAAATGTTTTTTACTATATTTCCTACTTTCATAACCTACTTACGCCTTATTTTTTGATACTACTTTTTGTTTCTTCTGATTTGGTTTCAGTTTTTTCTTTCTTTTCTGATTTTTCTGTTACCGGAACTTCTTTTTCTACTTGTTTTCCTGACATTTGAAGTAAGATTTTGCTCGCATCTGCTGCATCCATTCCGTAGTGAGCTTTATCATTTTGCATATTTGTTAATACTCCAACGGTAAAGTCATCACCTGTTACAATTCTTCCTTGAAGAGCTGCCATTGCTAGAACTCGGATTTCTTCTGATGGGTCTTGTAACATTTTGTTGATTAATGCAGTTAGGGCTTTGTCGTCTTTTCTTGATTCATCTTCTTCAAGTCTTGCGTAAACTTCTTTTGCGGCTGATAATCTAACATCTTTTTCTTGGCTATTCAAATAGTTTTCCAAGTTTCTGATGTACTCATCTGTTAATTGGACAATTTTTTTCTTTTCTGTTTTTTTACCGTCTTTGCTTTCTGTTTCTTTTGTTGATGAAGTTTCAGAATTTTTGTCTGTTCCTGTTTGTCCATTTATGTTATTGGGAGACGAAACATTTGCTCCATTAACATTTCCATTTGGATTTGTGTTTGCACCTGTTGCACCACTCATTCCATTTCCGCCCATTGGGTTTGTGTAATAGTTTGAGGGATAGCAAGGTGCATTTACATTATATGTTGGAGGAGTAGCTCCGGGAGGAGTTACTGATGGATTAAATATTTGGATATTCACTCCGGACATAGAAGCTGGAACTTGTACATTCTGTGGTTGTTGCGGAGCTGGAGTTTGTGTTTGAACCGCTTGAGCTTGTTGAACTTGTGATTGAGTCTGTGGAACATAATAGTTTTGCGGATATGAATATTGAACAGGTGCTTGTGCCGGTTGTTGTGTTTGAGTTTCTTGCGGAACAGTCGGTGCTGCACTATTGTTATAGTTGCAGTTATATTTTACCTGTTGTGGAATATTCTGTTGCTGTACGTTTTGACTCGTAACTTGCATGATACAATTTCCCTATTTTCTACACCTAATATAATAAAGTATTTTTGTGCGAGAAAGTTGCGTTTTTGTAAAGGAATGTAAATAAGAAAATAAAAAAACACATTCCTCAAAGAAGAAGGAATGTGCTTTTTGTTTTTACAATTTATAATTTAGCAAAAGCCTAACTTTTCTAGTTTTGACTTGTAGAAACCAACATTGATATTAAGTTTTTCTCCTATGTTTAGTAGTAGTTTGATAAATTTAATATCTTTATCTCTTGGTTCTTTTTCATTGTTTTCTAAAATATCACCGATTCTATGATAGATTTTGTTATAATAGACATTTTGAGCTTCTGAAATATCGATTTGAAGGTCAAGTTTTTCTATTATTTCAAAGAGTTCCATAATAGTATCCGCCTGTTGAATTTCAAAACTCTTGGTTAATCTGTTTAGGTTGGTGATAATTCTTTTTGCAAAGTTTTTATTTGATGGAGTTTTATCAATTGTGATATTCATTCTCTTTGCTTCAAAGTTAATATCTCTAATCTGTTGAATTATCGGAGATTCAACAAATCCATCACTGCCTGCAAGTAAATCATTGTATCTGTGGCTCAATGCGTACTCTGCAGAAATTTTGAATTCTTTTGGAATTTCTAGTCCAAGGTTCTGCATATGATAGATTGAACCTTTGCCCTGGTCATACATTTCTTTATATGTATTTCCAAATTTTTCAAGCTGGTCTTTTAGAAGAATTTGCAAAATTTTCTTTCTTTCTTCGATAAAAATATCTTTCAATGTGAAATATTCTTTTCCGAATTTTTCATCCAGAGTTCTAATAATTTCAGTTATTGGATTAAGTGCAAATGTTTTTATTAGAGTTGCTTGCAGTTCGTTAAATTCTGCATCGTTTGAGAATTCTTTTATTGCACAGTGGAAATCTCCTCCAGCGTATTGCATTAGCGCAAACATCAAGTCTGCTTTTTGCAATGTTACTTTTGAACTTATTTCAATATGCCCTACAAGGAAATTAGAGCTTCCTTTTTGTACTTTTTGGTAACTATGGCGTTTAACTGTGTAGCAATAAACATCTTCTTCATCTTCAAAATCTTGATATATAGATGAAATTGCCCACAAACAAGCAATTTGTTTTGCTGTTACAACAGATGGTTTTACAAAACGCTCGTAAATATCTTTTCCTGTCCCGAATTCAGCAATGTTACTTTTTGCTTGGGATAGAATGTCTTTGAAATGAGTTTCAAAGTCTTCGTTTGTGAATCTTGCAACGAGTTGCATTGCTCTTGCTGCATATTTCATAATTTGAACAGTTTCAATTCCTGAAATTTCTGAGAAGAACCATCCGCAACTTGTGTACATCAACATTGCTTGTCGTTGAATTTCAAGAAGTTCCATCCCTTTAACCTTTTGTTCTTCTGTTAAATCAGGGTTAAAGTTTTCTTTTTGGAATTTTCTAATTGTTATGTAGTTTCTGTCTAAAATTACGTCAATATATTTGTTTCTGATAGTCCAAGGATTATCGTTGAAATATTTTGGACCTTCTGCTTCAAATACTTTTGCAAGTTCATCACGAAGGTAATCAAGTGCATTTCTTAGAGGTTCTCTCCATTTTTGATTCCATCCAGGGTGTCCGCCAGTTGAACATCCACAATCTTCTTTCCATCTGCCAACGCCGTGGAAACAACTCCAAGAAGATGCTTGTTTAATATCTACTTCGTAATCACTTCTGCATTTGTCTAAATATTCTGCATAGTTAGTTATTGTAAATCCTTCTGATTCAGCTTTGATTTTCAACACGTATGATAAAGCCATATCACCAAATTTTGTATGGTGTCCGTAGCTTTCACCATCTGTTGCAATGTTTATAAGTTGAGGATAATCTCTTAATTCTGAAACTCCTTCTTTTAACCTTTTGATAAATCTGTTGCCATCTTTTAATAATTCATCAAATGCAACCGATCTTGAGATAGCACCATCATAGAAGAATAAATCTATTGATTTTTTTGAATCGCATTTAAGGGTGTATTTGTAAGATCTTGCAGGGTCGATATTTCCCCAGCTTACGTCTTGCCATTCTTTGTCGCTTGTTTTCTTCATTTTTAGGGCTTGGTATGGAGAAAGAATAGTAAATTTTATGCCATTATCTACAAGAACTTTTAATGTCGCATCGTCAACAGCTGTTTCTGCAAGCCAGATTCCCTCTGGTTTTCTCCCGAAACGATATTCAAAATCACGGATTCCCCATTTAACTTGGGTTTCTTTGTCATGAGCATTTGCAAGTGGCATAATCATATGGTTATATACTTGAGCAAGTGCGTTGCCGTGCCCAGAGTGTTCTGAAATACTGTCAATATCTGCTTTAATAATTCTTTCATATGTAAGAGGTGCAAATTCTTCCATCCAAGAAAGTAAGGTTGGACCGAAGTTGAAGCTCATGTATTGGTAGTTGTTTACAATATCGAGAATTTGGTTTTTGTTATCCACAATTCTTGATACAGAGTTTGGATTGTAACATTCTTTGCAGATTCTTTCATTCCAATCGTGGAAAGGTAATGCACTATCCTGCAACTCAATAGCTTCAAGCCATGGGTTTTCTCTTGGCGGTTGGTAAAAATGACCGTGTATTGTTAAAAATTTTTCTGTTGTACTCTTTTCCATAATTTTATTCCATCTTTTGTTTTGTTATCTAGTTTTCAGCAGATTCTTTTTTAGGCTTTTTTACAGTTAGGACTTTGAAAGAATCTACATCCATCCAAGGGTCGCCTAGTGCTGTGGAGAAAATTTTTCCGGTGAATTCAATTTCATCTCCAGCATCAAGGTCAATGTTTTTTTCAGCAACTTCTTTTTTTAGGAAAATTTTAAGTTCTGAAAGTGGGATGTCGTGGTTAGAAATATCCGGTCTTTGGATAAGGAATGAGATATATTTTTCAGAAGATCTCATTGCTGGAGAATAATCAAGACCTAAAGTTGAAAACTTGTCGAATTTTGCTTTGATTTTAATATTTCTTCTTAAGTATTTGTAAGGATTTGCAACAACATCAAGTGGATTAACTGAAACATATTCAATTGGAGCTTGTTGTTGAGGAACGACAGCTCTTACAATTGTTGGGGTTGGAGTTTGCGAACAAACCTTATTTATAGTTAGCCCTGAGCCAATAGAAATTAACAGTGCTAAAGTAATTATTTTTAAATTTTTCATTTTTACCCTCTTACTTAAACTTTTAACACCTATATTTTAGCACATAATTCAAATAAAATAAACTGTCGTCTTTTGTATATGTGGATAATATTTTTTAACTTAATACCTTGAATTATTAATTAAAAAGTATTATAATATGAATATAAAAAATAAAATACATTTCCTGATGGATGAATATTCATAATGTGAAGATATAAAATATGAGTGATATATTTCAAAAATTTTTAAATATGTGGAACTTATAAACGCATGGAGCAATCGAGATGAAAAAGAATGTTTCAAAAACAACTACTAAGTATAATGCAATAAAGGTTTTATCAGTGGCGTTGTTAGTTGGGTTATCTGTTATTGGTTCAAATCCTGCTAGTGCTGATTCAACATATTCAACATTAAATGAGGCCTTGGTCGATGCAACTACCCCGAGAAGTTACACTGTATCACAAGAAGGTGAAACTTTGTCCCAAAATCAAGATACGGTTGCGGCCGGTGATTTAAAGATTTCTGGTGTAAGTTCAGAAACCCCATCTGTTTTGGATGCCTCAGGTTCAAGTATTTTTAATATTGCAAATGGAACTAATTTAATACTAAAGGATTTAGATATTAAAAATGCCCTATCAAATACTAATGGTGCTGTTCTAAATATTACAAATTCTAATGCTACTGTCGAAATCTCTAATGTAAATTTCTCAAATAATAAAATATCTGCTACTAGTAGTGATAAAGGTGGCGGGGGTATTTATAATGACGGTGGTCATATAACTACTATTACTGGTGATTTTACGGATAATAGTGTTACTAGTACGGGGGCGAGTTATGGTGGTGCAATATATAATAAAACTGGAACAATAGATTCTATAAAGGGTAATTTTAAAAATAACGATGCTACTGGTCCAACATCTGCCTGCAGTTCGTGTGGTGGTGCAATTGCTAATGATGAGGGAACAATCAATAAGATTGAGGGAGTATTTGAGGGTAACTCCACCCAAAGAGATGGTGGGGCAATAGTAAATGGTGGTTACATTGGAGAAATTAATGCTCAATTTCTAAATAATAGTGCTATTTCCACTTCTGTAGGATATGCTGGAGGTGGAGCTATTGCAAACGGTGGAACTATTGATAAAATATCCGGATTATTTAAAGGAAATTTGGTATCTAAGAATGCTGTTCATACTAACTATGTTGATATTGGTGGAGCTGCAATTGAAAATTGGGGTGTGATAAATTCTATCACTGCAGATTTTATAGAAAATAAAATAATTAATGAAAAAGCTAATGCATATATATGTGGTGTGATTTATAATAGAAATGCAAAAATTGGTGATATAAAAGGTGATTTTAAAGATAATACAACATCTTCAGGTGGAGCGATTTTTGGCGGTGTTATTACAAATTGGTCTAATACAAGTATTAATAGTATAAGTGGTAATTTTACAAATAATAGCTCTATTGCAGGTACTTCCATTAATGGTTCTGTAATTTCAAATGCCGGAACAATAGATTCAATTTCTGGTGTGATTGCTAATAACTATTCAAAAGCAGGAACATACAATTATGGAACAATCTTTTACAATCGCGGTAATATTCAAGATTTAAATGTATCATTTTTAAATAATACCGGTATTGCAGGAACACATGCTGTCGGAATATTAGCTAATCATAAAACAGGTAATATAAATTCTATAAAAGGTGATTTTATAGGAAATACCTTGAATGGTAATACCTTTGGCATTGGAGCGGGTATATTAAATTCGGGTGTAATAGGATCTATTTCGGGAAAATTTATCAATAACTCCATCCTTGCAAAAACTTATGCTCTGGGTGGAGCATTGGACAATCAAGGAACTATTGATAGTATTTCTGGTAGTTTTATTGGTAACAGTGCAAAAACATCTTCAGATTCTCAATTGGCGTTTGGTGGTGCTGTTTATTCTGATAATGTGGATTTGAATTTTGTTGCGGATAATACAACTAACATTTTTAGCGGTAACTATACAGAAGATAGTCGAGGAAAATTAAATAACGCAATTTTTGTAAGAACAAACAAGATTGCCTCTTCAACCGGAGAAGAAACTTTTTATAATCCAACGGTTACATTTAATGCCAAAAATAATGGGCAATTTGTTATAGATGATACTATCGATGGTGGTGAAATTAATAGTGATTATACAGAAGTAAAAAGAAATCATCAGTACAATATCAAATTGGCAGGTGATAAATCAGGGAAGATAACCATTAACAACAATATTTATAATGCTAATATCTCACAATTAAGTGTAACAAGTTTTGTTAACGATGCTTCTCAATTGAACTATGGTAATAGTTTGGCTATGGGTAGCGGGGTTATGAATATTAATCACCTTGGCTTAAGTCCATTGAATTTGAAGAGTTTTTCAAATAGTGGAACAATTAACCTTAATTCTGTTGATATAAATCCTGCCACAGAAACAATGGGTAGAATTACTGCGGATAATTATGGAACTCATTCAGGTACAATTAACGTTAATGGTTTAAATGTTTTGGCTGACCCAAATCCAGATAAACTTCAAACAAATGTTCTTTTTGCGGATAGTGCATTTGCTAACACAGTAAAGTATAACGGCACAAAAGAATATGTTGGCAAAATTTATAAATATTCTGTTGGATATTCTCCAAGCTCTGGTGAATTTCAATTTGTTCGTGGCGGAGGTTCAAGTGGTGGAGCATCAGCTTTTAACCCGTCAATATTGAATACCTCTGTTAATTCCCAAGCCGGAACAAATGCGACTGTTAATGAAACTTTTAAGTATGTATTTGAACACGCAGATTCATTCACTCAATTGCCTTCAGTGGAGAGGTTTGCAAAAATTAATGAAAATAAATATGCTTTGAGTACTGATTTTAACTCAAATTTACCAAGTATTTCATCTGAGTTTAATAACAAGGCTGGTTGGTTCAGACCTTATGTAACTTTTGAAAAGATGAATTTGAGAAATGCAAGTGCTGTAAATGCTACAACTTATGGTTCTTTAGTTGGTTTTGATAGCGATTTCCAAACATTGAAACATGGTTGGACTGGTGTTACTACCGGTTATATTGGATATACAGGTTCTCAATTGAGATATTCTGGATCTGATACAACTATGAATGGTGGTTTACTTGGCTTGACTCAAACTTTTTATAAAGGAAATTTTTGGACTGCGTTGACTGCGACTACTGGTGCGAGTGCAGCCCAGTCAACAACAATGTATGGAAAAGAGGATTTTACAACTCTATTTGCCGGAATTGGTTCTAAGACAGGTTATAATTTTGAATTCAAAGAAGGGAAATATATTGTTCAACCGATTTGGTTTATGAGTTATACAATGGGTAAAACATTTGATTATACAAATGCTGCAGGAGTTAGAATTGATTCCTCTCCAATGCACTCTATTATGTTAAATCCTAGTGTAAGATTTATTACTAATACAAGAAGTGGTTGGCAACCATACGCAAGTGTTGGTATGGTATGGAATGCAATGAGCGAATCAAATGTTAAGGCTGATGGGATTAGATTACCTGAAACAAGTATTAAGCCATATGTAGAATATGGTGTAGGTCTTCAAAAACGATATAAAGATGATTTTATAGCCTTTGGTCAAGCAATGGTTAGAAATGGAGGTCGTAACGGTATTTCTCTAACTGCGGGTTTTAGATGGGCAATTGGTAAAAATAAATCTAATAAGCCGATTGAAAAAGTTCAAGGGGTAAATAATAAGGTTATTGGTGCTGGAACTAAAGCTGGCAACAAAACTGTTTCTATGAAGAAAATTCTTCCTCCTGCAATTTCAGTTAAAATTGGAGAAAAAGATTCTTCTTCTCAAGTTCAACATGAAAGAAAAGTAATTAAACAACTTTCAAAAATCACAAAACAATATCAAAATACGACAGAAACGACTTATATTGGAGAATTGAGGCAGTTATAGTTTTGGTAATGAAAATATAAAAGTTAAAGTGCGGAAGAAAAAATCTCTGCACTTTACTTTTTTGATTTTCTCTTGTATAATTTTGGTGTGAAGGTTAAGGGGGTTATAGATTTGACTCTATTGGAAGTTTGTCCCCTTAAAAAAGAAAGAGATATGCTCTATCGATGAGTAAAGCAACAGAATTTAATTAC
>CAKUTL010000034.1 GCA_934692295.1 uncultured Candidatus Melainabacteria bacterium | reverse complement strand
AAATCCCTGCTAAAACAGTTCCTGCTTTCTCAGCTGGTAAAAAATTCAAAACTGTTGTTAACGGAAAATAGTTTTTATAAATCAAAAGATTTACAGGCAGATGGTTATTACACCACCTGCCTGTTTTATTGTCTAACTATCCCATTGGAGAATGTTATTTTCTCCTTTCTGTTGATTAATTATCCTATCACGAAAGGAGATTTATAATGTTTTACAATGTACAAAAAGTTAAAGATATTACTGACACTAAAGAAAATTTTTTTACTCGAAAAGTTCTAATGGAGCATGACAATAGCAGTCTTTCAGTTGTAGCTATCAAAAAAGGAGAAATTATTGACACCCACACATCAGAAAGTGATGCAACCGTTTACGTTATTGATGGTGAAATTGAATTACACTTCGACGCTCAAAAATTTAAAATTGACAAAGGAGAAATTCTCATGTTCAAAAAAGATACAGAACATAAGGTTTTAGCACTAAAAGATAGTTTATTTTTACTTATAAAAATATAATTTCAGGTTCGCACTTATGGTACAGGGTCATAACCACCAGGATTTCCTGGGTGACATCTACAAATTCGCTTAATTCCTAACCAACAACCTTTTAGTATGCCGTATTTTTCTATTGCTTGTTTTGTATATTCAGAACAAGTTGGATAAAATCGGCATACTTTCGGAGTAAATTTTGAAAAATACTGATATACTTTTATTAAACTAATCAAAATTTGTTTCATCGAAATCCTCATTTATATTTTATCATAATTAGACATTTCGAAGATGTTCAATTTTTAAAATAGGTTCTAGTGTAATACCAATTACATCAATTTGAAAAGTTTTTATTTTATGTTCTTGAACATAGCTTAATGCACCTGTTTTGATATTATGATACTTCGTTTTAGTAATTGCCTCCATCGGAGAACCAAATGCGTTTGATTTTCTGGTTTTAACCTCTACAAAAACAACTTTATCCTTCAACTTTGCAATTATATCAATTTCGCAAAGTTTTGAAAAATGCTTGTTGCGTTCCAATATTTTATAGCCATTTTTGATTAAATATTCACAGGCTAAATCTTCGCCTTTATTTCCAAATTCTCTATTGTTCATTTATTCTTAAATCCTTGTCTTAAAATAAAGGAGCGATGACTTTTTACAACGCTCCTTTATTGGTCTATATTTTTATCTTTTTATGCGATTTCTTCGTAAGCTGCTGGGTTATTAAGTAAATCGTAATTTATTTCATTTTCATTATCTGCAATAGTTGCAGCCACAACCGCATCAGAAGCAACATTCAACGTTGTTCTAAACATATCTGTAACTCTTTCGATAGTGAATAAGAATGCAAAACCTGCAACTAATTGTTCTGGGCTTAATCCCATTCCGTTTAATATAAGAGCGATTGTAATTAAACCTCCACCAGGGATTCCTGCACAAGTACTAGATGCAATGATTGCAAGAAGTGCTATTTGGATAACTAGGAATGGTGTTAAATGTACTTGATATGCTTGAGCCAAGAAGATTACAGCAACTGTTTGTAATAAAGCTGTTCCGTCGAAGTTCAAAGTTGCTCCAAGTGGTAAAACGAAACTTGATATTTTATGTGAAATACCTCTCTTTTCACAACATGCAATTGTTAATGGCAAAGTTGCAGAAGAACTTGCCGTTCCGAATGCGACCATTATTGCTTCTGCAATAGCAGAAAATAACATTGGTGCTGAAACCTTTGAAAAACATTTCAAAAATACAGGATAAACTACAAACATTTGAATACCAAATCCTACCATCAAAACAAGTAAATATTTTGAAATTGTAGCGAAAATATCAATGCCAAAACTTGAAACGGCGCTAGCTGTAAGTGCAAATACACCTGGAGCAGCAAAAAGCATAATCCAATCAGTAATTTTCATTGTCGCAGCAAATACAGATTCAAAGAAAGAAACAATAGGTCTATTTACATCCCCAACTTTTGCAAGAGCAAGAGCAAACAATACTACAAATAAAATAATTGGAACCATATTACCTGTTGCAAATGCTTCAACTGGATTATTAGGAATAAATCCTAAAAACAAGTTTAAAATATTTCCTTGCTGTTGTTGCATTGCAGAAGCAACAGATGCTTGAACCCCAGTAGCAATATTTGAAGCAATATAATGAGCTGCACCAGACCCAGGTTTAACAATTAGAGCCAAAGTAGTCCCAATGGTTACAGCAACAGTTGTTAAAATACCGTAATACAGAACCATTTTAGAACCAAATTTTCCAAGTTGTTTGTTATCTCCAACACTCGTAATTCCGATAACAATTGCCGATACAACAAGTGGAATTACAACCATTTGAATTAGTCTTATAAACATTTGACCTACAAAAGTTAAAATGTTTGAAACTAAAGCATTTGGATGTGCGTATAAGAAAATCCCAACAAAAATACCGGCAATAATACCGAAAAAGATGTGCCAATTTCGTTTAATCCCAAGACCTAATGCAATGAGAATCTGCATGTGAAGCTTCATTTTAATTTATCCTCTTAATTCTTCTTACTATAAACTATATATGATGAGCCTATTATACAATCTTTTCCGAAAAATATCAATTATATTCTAAAAAATGGTATATTGATATGACGGTTGTTAAATTTAAAATATAGTAACTTCGTAAATTATTGTAAAATGGCTAGCAAAAATTTTTATTTAGATGTTTTAAGTTTAGCAAGGCATTAAAGATGAAGAATAGTATAACATTTACCGCAAAATTTATTTCTCCTGTAACAGTAAAAAAAATTGCTACAGGTAATAAATATATTCCAACAACAGTTAACGCCGTTGAATTATCCGCAAAGAACAAGAATGATTTAAAATCTTTGGAAACAATAAAAGATTTATGGGGAAAAGATTCTTATGCTTGTGAAATTTATGAAGATGCTCGTTATGTGAATGATTATTATGAAGAGTATAGACCTTCATTCTACGCATTAACTAAGCAAAAAGATAGTTTTGAAAATTTGCATCCCGAGGATGTTATCGGGCTTTTTGAAACACAAACAACTTTTGGGAAAATTTTGTCCTTGGATTATTTGCAAACAAATCCAGAATTTCTGAATAAAATACAACCCGCTCTCAAACAAATTGGCACAGCTATGCTAGGTTTTGTTGAAGATATTAATAAAGGACGCCGAATTGAAATTAACCCGGCTCTTAGTGCAAGGTCTTTTTACTTGCAAAATGGGTATAAACCAATACATGAGAACTCTCATACTCTATTCAAGGACGTATAAGTTTTATTTTTAAATATTAGATAAGAAAAGACGCAAAAAAGAACCCCATATGAGGTTCTTTTAAAAAATGGTGGGCATGAAGAGACTCGAACTCCCACGCGTTAGCACTAGTTCCTAAGACTAGCGTGTCTACCATTCCACCACATGCCCATATTTGATTTTCAATACTGTCTGTTAATCGACTGACAGTAATATTACTGTATAATAAGTTGTTTGGATTGTCAAGTTATAAGTTATATTTCTTCTAAAATTTGTAAATATCGGAGGTTTATGTAATACTTGATATATAAGACATTATTGGAATTTTAAGGGATATGTTATGGATTACAAATTAAAAGATACGTCGTCTAAAGATGCTTTTAGATATGGATATTTAGTAAACAAAGTTTTACCGTTTATCAAACCTCACACTGGTCGAATTGTATTGAATATGATTTTAGCAGTGCCATTGGGTTTGCTTGATGGGGTTGTTGCTTTTGCATTAAAACCTTATATGGATTGTGTAATAAATGGAAAGTCATGGTCTTTAGGAGGTTTAACAGTTGAGCAAAATACGCTGGCTCTTATTATTCCATTTGGGATTGTATTGTTTGCCGTTGTTCAAGGTTTGTTGAAGTATTCAAACAATTATTTGACAGATTGGACTGGTAACAAAATATCTAATGCTTTAAAGGTAGAACTATTTAGAAAGTTAACATCTTTGGATCCGAAGTTTTATGATATAAATTCTTCCGGTTTAGTTCTAACAAGATTTTTAACTGATCCTGATACAGCTTCAAAAAATATTATCAATAGTATTAAAAACTTTATCATGACAAGTTTTGGTATTGTTGGGCTTGTAGGAGTTTTATTGTACAACTCTTGGAAGTTGGCAATTATTGGGGTTACTATTATGGCAATAGCGATTACTCCTGTTACTTTGATTAGAAAAAGAATCAAAAAAGTTTCAAATGCAACAATGGTTGTCGGCGGTGATATGACTACTAATTTCAATGAAACTTTTGCAGGAAATAAAATAATGACGGCGTATAATTTGCAAGAAATGCAAAATCATAAGTTTGAAAAACAAATTAAGCAACAATTTGAACTTACAATGTCATTAACAAAGAGAGTTGGCTGGATGTCCCCTATTATGTATTTAGTTTGTTCAATTGGGATTGCTCTTGTAATGTTTTATGGTAATCATTTAATTATTAGCGGGCAAATGACTGCAGGTAGTTTTGCTTCATTTGTAACTTCATTGTTGTTACTTTACAAACCTGTTAAAAATTTAGGCGGAACATTGACGGATTTACAAACAACTTTTGTTGCTTTGGGACGTGTATTTGAGTTATTTGATTTAGTTCCACACATCAAGAATAAAGAAAATGCAATAAAAATGACAGGATTAAACTCTTCAATTGATTACGAAAATGTAACTTTTGAATACGAAAAAAATGTTCCAGTACTTAATAATTTCAGTTTGCACATTAACAAAGGTGAAACAATTGCACTTGTCGGGAATTCTGGTGGAGGAAAGAGTACGACTGTTAATCTTCTTCCTCGTTTCTATGACGTAAAATCTGGTAGTATCAAGTTTGATGGAATTGATATTAGGGATTATGAAATTGATTCTTTGAGAAATAATATTTCTTTTGTATTTCAGGATAATTTCTTGTTTTCGGGAACAATTCGGGAAAATATTTTGATGGGTAATGAAAAAGCAACAGATGAAGAAATTCAAAATGTTGTAAGAATGGCTCATCTTGATGAGTTTTTAAATACTTTGGATAATGGGATTGATACTCCGGTTGGAGAAAGAGGTGCTTCTTTATCAGGAGGACAAAGGCAGAGGGTTGCAATTGCACGGGCAATGATTAAGAATGCTCCAATTGTAATTTTAGACGAAGCAACTTCAGCATTAGATAATGAATCAGAAGCAATTGTACAAAAAGCCTTAGATAACTTGATGCAAAATAAGACAGTTTTTGTAATTGCTCATAGGTTATCAACAATTAATAATGCTGATAGAATTGCCGTAATAAATGAAGGGCATTTAGTTGAGCTTGGAACTCATGATGAATTAATGTCTATTCCGGATGGAAATTACAAACATCTTTACGAAATGCAGTTTAAAAATCAAGAAGTATAGAAAATGAAAACCGTTGTTTTTTAACAACGGTTTTTAGTATTAATAATTTTTTACAAAAAATAAGCAATTTTTTATCTCAAAAATACTTTATATAAATATAGGGGAAATATGAAAGTACGAGGTAAATTAAATTGTTTGATATGTATAGTCCTATAACATACAATACAAATATCGAACCACTCTGTTTAGAATATTTGAGCGGAGGAGCAACTTATGGTTCCGGTTTTGGTGGCGGCTGGGGTAATTCATTTAATTTGAATTCTCTCTATACTTATGGTAACGGTTATGTTCAACCAGGGCAAACTAATTATTATGCAAATAATTATAGTTTATTTAGCGATACTAATTGGTGTAATTGGTCCGGAGGTTCAACTACACAAAGTTATTATCCAAGCTATTCTCAATATGGAGATGGTTTTGGGTACAAAAGTTTATTTTCAAATCAAGAATGGTGTAACTGGCATGGAAAATCACCTTCCGTTTCATCAGCATCTTCAAGTGCTTCTACAAGTTCAGTAGAAGAAAAAAAATCAACAACAACTGATAAATCCCAAAAATCTAGTACAACAAATCCTATAAAGAAACAAGAAACTTCAAAAACTAATTCATCACAAGAAACAAAAACATCAAAGCATTCAAATAAAAAGCCAACTCTACAAGAAGGTCTAATCAAAACAGCTTTCAAATATAGAGGTTTGAACGAGGCTGATGGCTCTTGGCGACAAATTTCAAACAGCAAAGAATGGTGTGCAGATTTTATCTATCACGTAATTGATGAAACTTATAAAGAGCAAGGGAAATCTGTACCTAAAGGATTAGAAAAAGAACTGCCTCCTGGGAAACCACACCACAGAGTTGAAGAATTGAAACAATGGGGCATTGATAATGGAAAATTTTTCCAGACTGTAAATAAAAAGAATAAAGGTAAACTCATTGCAGAAAATGTTAAACCTGGGGATATACTAATCCTTAGAGAAGATGGTGCATCTCATACTGGCTTTGTCACAAAAGTATATCCAGACGGAGTTTTTGAAACAATAGAAGGCAACAGAAATGACAAAGTTTGCAGAGTAAGATACAGTCCAAATTATCACGAAATTAGTGGATTTGTTCAATTACGCTAACAACCATTTTTCTCAAATCTTCCACTGTTGAGTTGTTATAAATAACCCAATCAGCTAGTTTAACTTTTTCATCTTGGCTAATTTGAGAATTCATCCTAACAATAGCATATTCTTCAGTATAATTATTACGCTTCATTAGGCGTTGTAATCTGATATCGTCATTTGTATAAACAAATAGAACTCTGTCAAACAAATCTTCCATTTTTGCTTCAAATAACAAAGGAATTGAAACAAAAACAAGCTTTTCATTTGAATGGCTAGAAAAATATTCTTGGATTTTTGCTCTTATTTGCGGGTGAAGTATTGCTTCAAGTTTTTGTTTTAATGTTTCGTCTGAAAAAACTATTTTTCCTAACTTTTCTCTTGATATTTTACCTTCTGTCAAAATATCATAATCCTTGAAAGCCTCCATTATTTCAGCATTATTCTCTAACAAGGCATGAGCAACAAAATCAGTATCAAGAACAGAAAAGTTTAATTCTTGAAGAGTTTTTTCGACCGTCGATTTACCACTTGCAATATTGCCAACTAATGCAATTTTCATCATTTTTTAGATGCCAATCTGTTTAAAAAGTTTCTAAGTTCTTTTATTTGTTGTGGTTTTATAGGTTTTAAATCTCCACGTTTTAATCCATCGAGGTTAAGTGTTGCATGTTGAATTCTTTTTAATGTTAACACTTCAAACCCAAGGTGTTCAAACATTTTTCTGATTTGACGATTCAAACCTTGATATAACATAATTTCCATCACAGTATGTTTATCATCCACTTCTAAAACGTCAACTTCAGCGTAAGCCATTTTATTTGGTTCAATCTCAATCCCTTTGTACATAGTATCAATATCATTTTGAGAAATTTTTCCATTAATAGAAACTCTATACAATTTTGGAACTTTAACAGATGGATGTGTTAATTCATTTATTAATTCACCATCATTTGTAAGAATTATTAAACCTGTTGACTCTCTATCAAGTCTTCCAACTGGTCTTAAGTGATGAAGATTTTCTGGAATAAGGTCATAAATAGTTTTACGTCCTTTTTCGTCATCCGAAGTTGTTATATAACCTGCTGGTTTGTAAAAACGATAATATTCGTGTTTTACAGGATGAATCATCTTACCATTTACGAAAACTTTGTCTTTTTTTTGAACTGTAAAACCTAATTCAGTTACTCTTTTTCCATTAACAGTAACAACTCCGCTTTCAATAAGTTCGTCTGCTTTTCTTCGTGAACACAATCCAGAAGATGCAATATATTTATTTAAACGAGTTCCTTGCATTTCAACACCTCATCGAACGATTTTGCTAAAACTTCTGGCATTTTTCTATATAGTTTGCCATTATTATCAATCGCAACAACAGAAACCTCTGCATCTATACATACTTTGCCTGTTTCTTTTGAGCGGATAATTTGTTTAAACTTAACAGTAAATCCATTAAATTCAGAAATTTCTGTTTCCGTAACCACAACGTCATTTAATTTTGCAGACATTTTATATTTTACATTCAAATTTACAACTGGAAGCACAATATCTTTTTCTTTTAGATCGATTAAATTGTGTCCAAGCAATTCACAAACGCCCACACGACCCATTTCAAGCCATCTTAAGTAAGAACCGTGCCAAACTACACCGTAAGCATCTGTATCAGAATAAAAAACTTTTTGTTCAAATATATGTTTCATAGTGCAATTATACCATTAAAAATAAATTTTTATGTATAATAAATATATGGATAAAAAAATTTCGGAAAAAGTTATAAACCGTTTAACCTTGTATCATTGCATTTTACAAGATTTCATTGATAAAAAGATTGAATATATTTCGAGTAAACAAATTGCAACACTTTTGAGAATTGATGATTCTCAAGTTCGCAAAGATATTAATTTACTAAACAATTCAGGGAAATCACGAGTGGGTTATATTGTTAAAGAACTAAAAAAATCCATTGAAACAACTCTCGGTTTTGCAAAAACCAAAAATGCGTACATCATTGGAGCAGGAAACTTAGGGATGGCACTTGCAAAGTATGATAATTTTACAAGCTATGGACTAAATATCATAAATTTATTTGACAATGACGAATCAAAAATTGGAAAAGCTATTAACAATAAAGACATTATTAATATTAAAGAACTTCCAAGACACACAAAAGAAAATGATGTTGATATTGCAATTTTGACTGTTCCTGGTAGATTTGCTCAAGCTACAGCGGAATTCTTGGTAAAGTCAAATATTAAGTATATATGGAATTTCACTCCGGTAGTTCTGGATGTTCCAGAAAATGTTCAAGTCTGGAACGAAAACTTGATGGGTAATTTTCTGCAATTTACATACAATATTTAGATAACGTTTCATATGTATTAGATTTATGATTGAATCACACAGAAACTATAGATTTTGAAGTGTTTAATTTGTAAATGTGGCGAAGACCTTCTAGTGTTAATGTTGGATTTACATCGTCAAATGGTCTTTTTAGGTAGTTCGCAATTAATCCACAATATCCACCAGTTGCAACGATTGTTGCTTTTTCCCCTAGCTCTTTTTCGCATTGTGCAACAAGTCCATCGACCATGCAAGCTGTTCCTCGGATTACTCCAGATAAAATAGCATCTGTAGTGTTATGCCCAATAGCATTTTGAGAAATCGAAACATCAATTTTTGGCAATTTGGATGTTGCATTTTTTAAGCACTTCATTTGAGTATTTATTCCTGGGGCAATAACTCCACCTAAAAACTCCCCTTTTGAATTGATTATGTCAAAAGAAGTTGCAGTTCCAAAATCAATAACAATAACAGCACCATTATATAACTTTGATGCGGCAACAGCATTGGCAATTCTATCTGCTCCCACTTCTCTAGGGTTATCTGTTGCAACTTTTATTCCTAAATTTATATCAGATGCTACAAAAACAGACTTGATATTGAATACGTTATCAACTGCTCGTTTGAATTTAATATTCAACTCTTCTACCACTGATGCAATAACACATCCGTCAATTATATAATCTTTAAACAATGATTTTAGAAGAATTTCGTATTCTTCTCCTGATAAATCCCTGTCGGAAGCAAGCCTAAATTCATTGATATACTTGTCTTCTTTGTATAATCCAAGGGTAATATTTGTATTTCCAATATCAGCTGTTAATAGCATAATAAACTTGTCCTCACATATCTGAGAACAAGTCTATTACAAACATAGTTTTTATGCAAAATTCTAATTAGTAATCTCCAGCAGCTGTTCTTTGTGAACCTGCTGCCATGAAATTGGGATTGTATGGTAGTTTTTGCTGGTCTTCAGTAAAAATACAAGGAATTTGTTTTTTTAGTTTCCCTCCTGTAGTTTTTACTTGTTGAGAAAAATTATGTATTTGATCGATAGCCTTGCTTCCGATTGCTCCGATTGAATTATGTCCGCTCATGGTCTCATCCTCCATTGTCATAATCTTACTTATCTATATAAAGTATTTTTTAATGACCCGATTGCGTAAAATCAAAAATATTGTTACAAAAATTAATAAAATAATTGAATATTACCAATGTTTCAATTTCCACTTATAACCTTGACAAAAATTTATGAGCGGTTAGAATTAGAATTATCGTAGAATACTAAATTTATAGTAGTATATAGTAGACAGAAAAGAAGGAGATTAATCTCATGGCACGTGAAAAGTATGAACGTAAAAAACCGCACGTGAACGTAGGTACAATCGGCCACGTTGACCACGGTAAAACTACATTAACAGCAGCTATCACTGGCGTTTTAGCAGCAGCTGGTCAAGCAGCAGCTAGAAAATTCGATGAAATCGATGCTGCTCCAGAAGAAAGAGCTAGAGGTATTACCATCTCTACAGCTCACGTAGAATACGAAACAGAACACAGACACTATGCACACGTTGACTGCCCAGGCCACGCTGACTATGTTAAAAACATGATTACAGGTGCAGCTCAAATGGATGGTGCTATCCTTGTTGTAGCAGCTACAGATGGTGCAATGCCTCAAACTCGTGAACACATCTTGTTAGCAAAACAAGTTGGTGTTCCTAACATCGTTGTATTCTTGAACAAATGTGATATGGTTGACGATCCAGAATTATTAGAATTAGTAGAAATGGAAGTTAGAGAACTTCTTTCTTCTTACGAATTCGATGGCGACAACATTCCATTCATCCACGGTTCTGCTTTAAAAGCTTTGGAAGCTGTTCAAGCTAATCCAAGCATCAAACGTGGCGAAGATAAATGGGTTGATAAAATTTGGGAATTGATGGATGCTTTAGATTCATACTTCCCAGAACCAGTTCGTGATTTAGACAAACCATTCTTGATGCCAATTGAAGACATCTTCTCAATTACAGGTCGTGGTACAGTTGCTACAGGCCGTGTTGAACGTGGTATCGTTAAAGTTGGTGATGAAGTTGAATTAGTTGGTATCAAACCTACTAAGAAAACTACAGTTACTGGTGTTGAAATGTTCAGAAAATCTCTTGACCAAGGTCAAGCAGGTGATAACATTGGTGCTTTACTTCGTGGTGTTGATAAAACTGAAATCGAACGTGGTCAAGTTCTTGCTAAACCAGGTTCAATTCACCCACACACTAAATTCACAGCAAACGTTTACGTATTGACTAAAGATGAAGGTGGCCGTCATACTCCATTCTTCCCAGGATACCGTCCTCAATTCTATATCAGAACTACAGACGTAACTGGTTCAATCAAATTCGAAGGTCAAATGGTAATGCCTGGTGATAACGTAGTTATGGAAGTTGAATTAATCGCTCCAGTAGCTATCGAAGAAGGTATGAGATTTGCTATCCGTGAAGGTGGTAGAACAGTTGGTGCTGGTGTTGTTGATAAAATTGTTGAATAATAATTTTAAAACAATATAACACAATTAAAAAAGGACTTGATTTAATTATCAAGTCCTTTTTTTACTTTCCATAACCATTTTACCTAAGAATTAATAAAAATTATAACCAACGAAGTCCTCTAAGTTTTTTTTGTTTATGCTAACAAGACTTCTAATAACTTAGCGTTTGTTTGAGCCCGACGCATGTTCAATAAATATTTTTCAACATTTTCTTTAATTTTTTTTGCATCGGTGTTTACGTATGTAACATTTTCTTTGTCCAGCATTTTTAAATAGTCATATACTGTGACCATTTGATATTCTTTGTTCATTTTTTCCCCACAAAATTTTCTTTTTCCCTATTTCAATATTCTAAATTTATCCGAGCAGAGCATCTAGGATTTCAGCGTTTGTTGTTGCTTTTTTGCTGTTTCTAATTTGATTTCTGTACATATAAGTTCTAAGTGCTTCACGAATTAATTCAGAACGTGTACGATTTTCATAGTTTGCAACTGAATCGATTTCGTCTAAAAATTTTTCCGGCATTGAAATTAATACTCTGGCCATATTTTCTCCTTTTAATTTTTCCTTATTGTAATCCCCTAACATATATATAAAGTATTTTTTAATTCAAAAATTGCTATTTTTTAGTCAAAAAATATATATTTGTAATATATCTTTATATTTCTGTTAATTATCTGTAATTTTCAAATAAAAAACTGTATATTAGCTCTGGTTTGGGGTAAAATCAGGATAGGAAAGAGATAAATAAGAAAAGGATTTAAGATAAAATGTTAAGAACAGGAATTGTAGGATTACCAAATGTAGGGAAATCAACATTGTTTAATGCCCTAACAAGTACACGAAATGCTCAAAGTGCAAATTATCCATTCTGTACTATTGAACCAAATATCGGAGTTGTTGAAGTTCCGGATGAAAGATTACCTATTCTTGCAAAATTATGCAAGACAGAATCTATTATTCCGACAGCTATTGAGTTTGTTGATATTGCAGGTTTGGTAAAAGGAGCAAGTAAAGGTGAAGGCTTAGGAAACCAATTCTTACAGAATATCAGAGAAGTTGATGCAATTATTCAAGTTGTAAGATGTTTTGATGATGAAAATACAATTCACGTTGCGGGTAAAGTTGATCCTATTAGTGATATTGAAACTATCAATACGGAGTTGGCTTTAGCTGACATGGCTTCTGTTGAAAGACGTCAAGCAAGGATAGCTAAAGTTGTAAAATCAGGGGATAAAGATGCTGTTTTAGAAGATAAAGTTTTGAAAAAACTTTCTGAACTTCTTTCTGAGTGTACATTTATTGATGTTACGAAGCATTTTGATGAAGATGAGTTACCGGTTGTTAAGATGTTGAACTTGTTATCAACAAAACCAGTAATTTATTGTGCTAATGTTTCTGAATTTGATTTAAAAGACGGAAATGATTATACAAAACGTGTTGGAGAATACGCAAAAGAGCATGGTGCTGAAATGGTTATTATTTCAGCTAAAATTGAAGAAGAATTAGCTGAACTTGGCAAGGATGAAGCTCAAGAATATTTGAAAGATTTAGGTATTGAAGATAGTGGTATCAATAGAATGATTAAATCTGTTTATAATCTATTAAAATTAAGAACTTTCATTACAGCAGGTGAAAAAGAAGTTAGAGCATGGACTATTACTGCCGGAACAAAAGCTCCTCAAGCTGCCGGTGTAATCCATACCGATTTTGAAAAAGGATTTATTAGAGCTGAAATTACTCCATATAAAGAGTTTGCAGAGTTAGGTTCTTATAATGCTTGTAAAGAAAAAGGTGTAACTCGTCTTGAAGGTAAAGATTATGTTATTCAAGATGGTGATTTGGTTCACTTTAGATTTGCGGTTTAATTAATTGTATATATTAATAATAGTAAATTTGAACCCCTAAAGATATTTCTTTAGGGGTTCCTTATATCACTCTATGTTTATTTTACTATTTTAAAAGTGTTAATTTATTGCCGTTTTCTTCTTTGCCTTTGTTTTCATAGTTACGAGCGATGAATTTGAACGGTAATTTTACGTCCATTTTTCCCGTGAATGATAGAGATTTGCCTTCAGGAACACTGTATAAAATTAGGGTTGAATCAGAGAATTCAATTGGATAATCTGTCCCATTAATATGTCGTTTTAAGTAATATGCCCCATTGTTTTCTCTTACATAGTAAATGTCGTTGGAATCATTTGCGTTAACAAATTTAGTTCCTTCTTTCAAACCTTGAATCCCACGACCTAATGTCCCATTGTGGGTAGTTGTAGAGCCTTCTTCACAGTTTAGGTTTATTGATTCTATTTTTATGTGTTGTGGGCTATAGTCTTTGTCTGTATCATTTACAAAACCTGTTGGGTTGAATATAGAAATAGCCATTCTTCCATCAGTGCTTTGTCTAAGAATAGCAGGACAAGCTTGTTCGTCTGTTGTAACTTGTTTTGGAAGCATGAATGGTGTTCCGTTATTTAAGGCATTACATTCTGGTTTTCTTCTTACTTCCATAATTTTATCAAATTCGTCTTTGTGTTTTTTGATGAATTCTTTGTATAAATCATTACCTTTTTCAGCCCATTCATCGTGAACTCTTTGACGACCTTGAAGGTACATATTCTTAGTTTTTGTGTCATAACCTGTTGCACCCATGTCATCTCCATCGTATAAAGTTGGCATGCCTGGAAGAGCAACTAAGTATTTCATCATTCCTAGTAGTCTTGTAATTCCCGGTTCAATTGCTTGTTGGAAAGTATCGTTTTCAAAGTCGTGTACTACTTGCTGTGGCAAGTTTAAGTTGTGGCGTTTTTGAGCCTGTTTTACGACCATTTTAATTGTAACATCAAATGGTTTTACCCCAAAAGCATCTGGGTCAAATCTTGTTCCATCGTATTTCCCATTTACTAAATCAGAGATTGATTTACTGATAGAAGCAAATGCTTGATTAAATTGTTCTTCAGAAATTCGACCTTTGTTGCGATATTTTTCAAGGGTTTGAATTGCCGGAGTTCTAACGGCATAACCCATTGCAACTGCTTTAGGTGAAACTGCGGAAAAATCATATTCTTCAATTTCTCTTGGGTCGATATAGCCAAAGAATCTGTCTTTAATCATTTTATACGCATTGTATCTTTTATCTTTTTCAGCAGGATTTGTTAAATCAGCATAGAACATTTTCATATCCATAGAAGCACAATGAATTGCTCTTGGTTTATCGTGGTTTCCAATGAACGTATAAGCAAAATTGATAGAATCTAATGAAGAATGCTTTAAGAAGCTATCCATAATTCCATACAATTTATCGCTCATTCCCGGATTTCCATCCGGTACCATGTCGCCATCTTCAAATTTGTTCGCAAACATTTGTTGCAAATCACTAAAGAAATATGAATACATCGCTGTAGAAGTTATACCTGTTTCTCGTTGGAATTTTTGAATAATGTCATTTTGTGAATGGAATTTGTCAGACCAATGTCCAAGACCAATTCTGTGTAAATCTCCTTCGTCAGTAATTTCTGCAACTGTATATGCGTTAGGATTTTTTGATAAAACACCTTGGTTGAATGTTTTCCAGAAATTTATAACGCTTTGCCAAGTATAATCAAAATTGTTATTTCCGTTTCTCAATGCTTCAATATCTGCAATATCTTTTGTTGCATCGATTCTCCAGTCTAAACCTGACTGCGTTTTATCGATTATTAAATCTGCAAGTTTAAAGCTGTTAGCACTTGTTCCTTTTAAACTTTTTTCAATAGATTTAACAATTGGACTATCTTGAGTTACAGATAATTTGCTAATACCTTTTTTAATCTTTGAAATAACCATATCTGCTTCATCTTCAGGAGAAGAAGGATTAGTTATTCCAAGAGTTTGTAGGTGAACATTTTTTAGAGCCTTATAGTTATAGGCAATTTCTCCGGTTGTGTCATCAACTGTAACTCCAACTTTTGGAGCTAAAGATTCTACAACTGCATATTTTGCAATTTCTGGTAAAATTAATGGTAATGTGTATTGACCAAGTTCTGTTACTTTATCTCCTTCAAATAGTTTGATGTTACTATTTTGTTGAACTGTTTCTAACACTTTCATTGCATAATCTGACATTTCATTTTTATACAAATTATCCATTTTTTCGTAGGTTTCTTTGTATTGCGGTTGAAGATTTTTATTTCCTTGTTTGTATAAATCGTATCTTGAAACCCCTACGTCTTTTGCGTTTGTGGCTCTTTTTGAAATCAAAGGAGATGCCAGGACAGATACTAAGTTATCTCCAAATTCAAAAGAATCTAGTGGAGTGTTCATTAATCCTTCCAAAATTTGAGATTTTGTATCCGCTGTTGATAGCTTTCTTGTACTATTGTAAAATCCATCAAGTACATTACTTACTTCTTCTTGTGTTATTTCTTGAGGGAGAACTTTAGGGAAAATTTCTCCATTAGATTTTAACTTGATATTTTTATATGTTAAAGATGGATTTTCATTATCAATATTTTTTAATTGTTGAGCGATTGATAATCTTAAAATATCATCTGTTTTTTGAGTCCAATATTGACCTGATGTAACGGTGTAGTCTTGAACTTGATAATTAGCACTTAAAAGTTTTTCAATTTCTTTTTTACGTGCCTCTTTTGGTAAGTTTTTCAAATTTTTGGTATCTGCATGAGAATATACAAAACTTAATTTTGCAATATCAGGGTTTGCGTCCCAAGTTTCGAAGCCGCTTTCGTATTTTGCTTCAACGTCGAATGTTGGGGATTTTGAAACAATTCTAGCTGCTAATGGTGAAGAAAGACTGATTTTTTTACCATCTTTTTTAGTTGAATTGTATTCATTTAATCTTTCTATATTTTCATTGTATATTTTCGGATCAATTTCAAATGAATACGGATAAGCAGAATCATTGTGAGTATGAATTGAATATACATTTTCAGGATTCATTATTGAATAGGTTTTAATCAAATGTTTTGTATCATTTTTTTCTTCATCTGTAACAAGTCGCTTATCGAAGAATTGAATATATGTTGGACGTTTAGGGTTATAGTTTGCGTTTCTTCCAATAGAAACTTTCCCATTTTGTTTTTGAGTATAAGTGTATGGGGAGTTAACTATTTTATGAGAAATATTTGCTTTATTTTTAACGAAAACACCCATATTAAGAGGACTGTTTTTCAATCCGGATGCTTTGAACCAGTTGAAATAAGGAGAATTTTCGCCCCATTTTAGCATGTGTTTGAAGTGAACCCCCTGTAATCCTTCATTAACAAAAGCTCCATCTGAAACAAAATTCAATCCATGAGCAAACATATCTCTTTGTAATGACGCATAGTTATTGATGTTCCCAAGAGAGCTTGCAATTTGCATACAGTTTTTGTTCCAATAAGCATGTGCAGTGAAATCATCGTCAGTGAATACCGGAAGTGAAATTATTCTTCCATACATATCGTATTCACCTTTTCTAACTGCATCTTGCAATCCTGCTAAGGTTCCGCCAAATTTATTATTTAATGTTTTAATTCCTTTTTGTGCTCTGCGTAATAAGTTTACATCATCGACAATCAGGTTTTTGTCGTTGTAAACTTTTCCGACTTTTTGAGAATCTATGTTGATTAATTTCATAGATCCTCCTCTTGAAAGATTTGATTTAGTTGGTATTTCTAAGTTAAATTTACCTTTATTGTTGTCAAAAACCATATCTCCAGGGTCAAGCATTGTGTCTTTTTGACCGGTGTGTTTGTTTTCAACAACATAGTGGTATGCAAATGCTTGGTTATCATCAACACCAAAAGTTTGTGCTAAGTCAATTTTGTTGCTTCCGGTTTTGAGTTGGTACACTCCATCGAAGCTATTTTTCGGGTAAATTCTTTGCCCGATTGCATAATTATTGTTTTTATCCTGATTTACAGCATAAATTTCTAAGAATAAGTTTTGATTGTTTTCATCAAACGGATAAGAAAACTCATAAGTTTTAAAACCATCTTCTGATTTTGTAGGCTTAATGCCTTCAAACGATACCCCATTGCGTTTGCTATTTTTTACTTTGTCCTGATTTAAATCAAAATATACTTTCACACTACACTCCTTAGTTTCAATTATAACAATTCTAAAGAAAAAATTTTGTTA
>CAKUTL010000033.1 GCA_934692295.1 uncultured Candidatus Melainabacteria bacterium | reverse complement strand
ACAATCATAACTCCATTGTCGCAAAGTTTAGGAATTTTTTTGTATCCGCCTTCTGGAATTAAATGTGCAGAATATTCCTTGAGTTCTGCTCCTTCGATAAGTGGAGCGATTTTTGGATGTTTTTTTAATTGATCCAAAAGCTCAAACGGTCTGTAATTTTTCTCTACAAGGTCATTTAATGTTACACCTAAACCAATTGTTATAGAATCTTTATTAGTGTACATAAAACCTAAGCCGAGAGAGCCAAGCATTGGACCTCCAAATATTTCTCCGATTGCTCCTTCATTATCTTTTAGGTTAAATCTTTGATTAATTATTTCCGAATCAAGTTTTAAAACCTCTTTAACACTTAGTGCAACATCTTTTGTTTCAATTTCTTTTCTAAGTCCAATTTGTTTTGCGAGAAGTGAATTTACACCATCAGCCAGAATTACAATATCTGCAAAATATTCTTCAAGCTCAGTTTTTACACCGATTACTTTTTTATTTTCCTTTATAAGTTTTCGAACAACTGTTTCTTCAACAAGTGTAACTCCTGCTTTTTTTGCTTCTTCTGCCATCCAGCGGTCAAATTTACCACGAATAACAGAGTAGCTAGCGTTGTCATCTTTACGATAAGAAATAGTTGTGAAATCTTCTTCTCCAAGAATCATGTAATTATGTTCGATATTTTTTCTTTCAAGTGGGGCTTCTTGTTCAAAATTCGGAAACAGTTCTTTTGTTGCAGAAGTATAAATTGCACCACCGAACATATTTTTACTTCCTGCAAACATACCTCGTTCAATGAGGACAACTTCTTTACCGCTTCTTGCAAGTGTAATTGCACAAGAAATTCCAGCAGGTCCTGCACCAACAATTATAACATCTGTTTTATTTTCCTGTTTTAGCATAAAACCCCTCTCTTGTTGAGATTATACACTAAAATTCACAGTGTGTAAAATTATAAACTTGGATATATTTTATTCTTTATAAATTTACACCACTAGAATTTTATTATATAATACTTGCTATGAAGAAATTTGATAATATGCGTATATATGCTTGGATTGAATTTGTTATATGGCTTATTATCGTTGCAATTGCTGTTTTGAGTATAAGATACCATCATTACAAATCGCAACAACAATATAAGAGTTACCAAATTTTTATGGAAGATGTTGACGGATTAATTGTTGGCTCTCCTGTAAAATTTTTGGGCGTTCAAATTGGTTATGTAAAAAAAATCCAAATAGTTTCTTCATCTGTTTATATAAAATTTGTAATAACCCAAAAGGGTTTGGTTTTACCTGTAGGAGCTTTGGCAACTGTTGAAGCATCGGGACTTGGAGGTTCAAAAGCTCTTGAAATTTATCCGCCTCCAGAAGGACAGCCTATTGATAAAATCGTTGCAACTAAAGATCCGACAAGATTAGGTAAAGTTATAAGTTTATTTGATGATATATTTAGAGAATTGAATGGAATATTCTCTACTTTGGATTATGCAGGCAGACAAATTGATTTTGAACAAGATATTAAAAAAAATGTTGTTACTCCTGCGGATACAAAAGAGGGTTTAATTAAATTTGAGAAAAATATTGATGCAATAATTGATGCTGAAAAAGGTTTTAAAGAAAAGTTTAATAGGGGTGAAAAAGATGAATCAGGAGAAAGTAAGAGTAATAAATAATCCCGTTGTACTTTTAAACTTATGTACAATGCGTGATAAAGATACTGACAGTCAAGGTGTAAGAATTGCGACAAGAAAGATTACAAGATGTCTTTTATACGAAGCAGCTAAGAATCTTCCACTGGTAGAAAAAGAAGTAACTACTCCTTTAACTACGTTCAAAGCAAAAACAGTTGACCCAAATATTAATTTAATCATTTCTCCAATTTTAAGAGCCGGTTTAATTTTCACGGATGAAGCAATTGATATTCTTCCACAAGCTACAATTCGCCATATCGGAATGTATAGGGATGAAAAAACATTGAAACCTGTTTGGTATTATAATAAAGTACCTATGGATACTCCAAATCCAGAGAATTTTTATGTTTATATTACAGATCCAATGCTTGCAACTGGTAATTCCTTATTAGCGGCAATTGATTTGTATGCGGGAAAAGGTATTCCAATTAAAAATATTAAATGTTTGTGTATTATAGCAGCCCCACAAGGTATTGAAAATATTCAAAAGCATTATCCAGATATTGAAATTATTACTGCGGCGGTTGATGACCATTTGAACGAAAAAGGTTATATTGTTCCAGGTATGGGGGATGCAGGGGATAGAATATTTAATACTTAAGTTCGTATTGTAAATTTTTTTAACATAAGTAACGGCATGTTTTAAAGATTATTTTAAAATATGCCGTTATTTATTATACGTGTGTAATCAATGGGAGAGCTTATGACTCCAAAGGTAACTAATTCTACAAATATTCAAACGCCAAAAACAACGGCACAACCTAAAAGGGTAGAACAATATAAAGTAAAGCAGGGTGATACTATATCTGTACTTGCTAAGAATATGGGTTTGACTGTAACACAATTCCAAGCTTTGACGGGTGTAACATCTTTAAAAACAGGTGCTGTTTTGAAATTTAAGATGGATGAAGTTCCTGCACATAAGGGAATTATGGCTCTTGCTCAAAAATACAATATGGATTTTACTGAGTTTTGTAAGCTTAATAAAATTCCCGCTCCGTATAGAGAATATAGTCCTAAAAAAGGTGAAAAGTTTTATATTATAAATGGACTTGGTAAGTCTGCTAATAAAACTCAATCAACAGCAACAACATCAACTTCAACTCCAAAAACAACTCCCGCAAAACCTGTTCCAGCGAAACCAAAACGAGTTGCCCAAACTACGCATAAAACAACAAAATCAAAACCTCGAACTCCAATGACAAAAGGTGAAAAAGCTATTCACGCAGCAGCGGCGGCTGGGGCTAAAGTTATTTCAAATGTTGTTACATGGGGTTCAAGTTATACTCCTGAAGAAATTGCAAAAGGTTTAAATAAATCTGCAAATGATCATTGGGGTGCAGTCGAAAAAGCCGATTTTCAAGAAATGTTGAAACAAATTAATCCGAAAAATGCTTCTGCCGTAATAAAAGCATATAAAAAGATTAGCCCTAATGAATCTTTGATTAATACCATAACAAGCGAAATTCGCAGTAGTAAAAATGCAAGAAAAAATGCTGTTATGTATATTTATGACTCTTTAGCCAAAGAGAAAAAATATACACAAAGTGCAAGAGCAAAATTTAAAGCTAATTTAGATAAAGAGTTTGACAAATGGGTTGGAATGGTTGATACAACTCAAATGGATAAAATCATTGATTCTATGCTGGCAAAAACCTCTTCTACTCAAGCTACAAATTCATCGAAAAAAACTACAAAAGTTCCCCATAATGGCACAGTAGTGAAATTGACAAAATCAGAAAAAACATTTACTGTTTCTGATTTGCAAAGAGGAGCTATCAATTCTGGCAAAAAGGAAGCGATAGAAAAATTTAAAGAATATTGTAAAGCAAATAATATACAATATGATGAAGATATGTTGGATTTAGCTCCGATTGAAAGGTACCCTGCACCAGTAGTTAAAAATGGTAAAATTGTTTCTGCAGAAACGGCCCTTCTTCGTCCAACTGCAAAGCCAAATGGAAAAGTGGTTGTTCTTAACCCTGGACATGGTGGATATAGTTCTAGAAATGGTTGTTTTGACCCAGGCTCATATAGTTTTATCAAAAAAGGCAGCGGTAAATATGCCCCATTATTAGAATACGCAAAAATGAAAGAGTATTCTGATGATTTAACTGAAAAATTACGAGCTCAAGGTTATGCGGTTGTAATTGCTGGAGGTCATGCCCAAACTATGTCTGACCAAAATACGATAACGAACGTTATTTCAAAATTGAATTCCGGTCAAAAAAGTGGGCAAAAATATTCAAAATCTGATATTGTCATGGTTTCACTCCACGCAGATTCTCAACCTGGGTCTTCGGGTTCTGGGGTTTGTTATGATTCAAAATTTGCTGATGATACAAAATTACAGGCATGTTTAAATAAACATCTAAACCAAGATAGTTGGATTAAAGCAACTCCATCTGAAAGACGTTGGGGAGAAAACGGTATTCAAGTTCTTCATCAATCAGAGCAAAATCCATCAGTCCTTCTTGAGGTTGAATATGTAAATGGAAACAAAAGTCAAAACCTTGACTCAAGAGATTATAGAACCAGATATACAAATAAAGTTGTAGCTAGTTTGAACGAGTATTTTAAAAAGTAACAAAGGATTTTTATAATAATGGATTGGCTAACCAAAATATGGAATACAATAAAAACAACACTTGGTGTATCTTCATCAAGTTCTTCTTCAACGCCATCTGTTAAAAGTTCAAAACCAATATTCAATGGTAAGAAAACTACCCCCCGCCAAGGTGAAATTCAGATGTCGTCTGATTTATCTGACGAACAAATTCAAGCCAATCAAACAAGAGCTAAATATATTCAACAAGTCAAAAATCCACCATACAAAGTGCAATCCGGCGATACTATTGGTAAAATTGCTCAACATTTTGGGGTTGATGAAGCTACATTGATTGCTCAAAATGGTTTAAATTCAAATACTGCCAAAAGTATCAGACTTGGGCAAGTCTTGAAAATTCCTAATAGAAAAGTTATAAAAAATGTCCATTCAATAAATGATATTGCAAAATCAATGGGTGTAAGCGTTGATTTTGTCAAAAGATTAAAACGTCTGGAAGATAGTGCAAATCTTCCAGATAATAAATTTCATAATACTCCATATCGAGATGGTGCCGGAGTTGAAACCATCGGTATTGGTCATGCCATAAAAAAAGGAGAACCTCAAAAACTTTCAAATTCTCAGGTTTGTGAATTGTGTGCCAAAGATTTATTGAAAGTTGAGGAAACTATTTCTGCAATGCTGGGAGGTCAAAAAGTTTATGACAAACTTCCGCAAAGTATGAAAGAAGCACTTCTTGATATGGCTTTTAATAAAGGTCCAGCTATACTCGAAAAAACTCCAGGATTGCTTTATACCTTGAAAGTTGGAAAGTATGAAGCTGCAATTAACAAAATGACTTACAACAAATCCACTACAACTGGAAAAGAAATGAGCGGGCTTTCTAAACGTCGCCTATTTGATATTTCTACTGCTATGAAAATATACCATGGCAAAGTTCCACAAAGCAACATCAATACTGCTCAAAATGTCTATAATCGTGGAATAGAACTCCTTAGAGCCGAATGCAAAGCAAGCGGAAAAGATTTTAATTCTCAACTTGCTGGTTATAACAAAGATGTCCAAAGCTATTTTGGCAATAAGGTGAAAATTAAACTTATAACAAAGTAATTATTTCGCCAACTTTATCGCCATGAATAGTTTTGATGTCGTGAGAAGTTTCTATTTTGCTCCAATTAAGGTTATTGATAAGGTCAATTGCGACAATTTCTCTCGCTTCCATATTAGAATCGCAAATTTTTACAACAAAACCTTCTTCAAGTTCAGTGTTAACAACAATACAAAGTCCACCAGCACCAACTTTTGCAACTAAGTTTTTAGAGTTGGCAATGATTTTTGTATCAGTTCTGTTTTCGCCCCCAATTGTATATGCGTGTTTCAAAAATGCGTTTTTAATCTTTTCATACTTAGGGTCACAAAATAGGTTCAAGTATCCTTTGACCATGTTTTGAAGTGGCATAGAAAAGATTGGAACTCCACATCCATCTTTGGTTACAGGATAATCATTTTTTACTTCGCAAAGTTCATAAATTCTTTTTTTGATATTTTTTTGTAATGGATGGTTTATATTGTCATAGTTTTCAATATCCCAATCATTAAGTTTGCATAACCCAAGCATCATTGCATGCTTCCCTGAACAGTTATTGTGTAGAGCTGTTGCGTGTTCTCCATGTAATAACAATTCATCTTGTGCAGTTCTTGAGATAGGTTCGTGGTTCCCACATTTTAATTTTGATGGTGAAATTTCAAATTTGTCTAAAATTCCCTTAACAATATCTACGTGAACTTTTTCTCCTGCGTGAGAAGCTGAACAAATTGCAATTTCTTCTTCTGTAAGTCCAAATTTTTCATCCAAGCCGTAATCTATTAGTAATGCAGCTTGTAATGGTTTTGCACAAGAGCGAAGATAGAATGGATAGTTTTTATCTTCTCCAATTTTTTCTAACACTCGAGTTTTGTCTGTTCTTACTACATATCCAAAATGTTCTTGTTCTATTAAACCATCTCTGTTATAGATAACTAATTTTGAGGGTTCTGTATTTATTTTATTATTCATTGTCATTATTTTTCACCATTGTTAATAACTGATTTAATTTATTTTTCAATATTAAATTTTCTTTTTTCAAATCTTCTATTTGTTTTTCATATTTATCAGCAATTTTTGCATACTCTTGGTTAATCTTTGGAACTTCATTATGATCAAGAACAAAGCGTTTTTTAGCTTCTTCTTTTAATGATAATATTCTGTCAAATTGCTTTTGAGAAATTAGCCCTAAATCAACAAGAAATTGCCCAAATTTTTTCGGAGTTTTTTCGTTCTTAAAATTTCCTACAGCATCATTTAACTGCTCTGTAGAAATTGTTCCATTGTTTACAAGATATTCTCCTGTCGAATATTTTCCCGCAAGCAATCCAGCGATATTTAAAATTCTTGAATCGTCAGGGATTTGCATATAACCTTCATCAACGCAGAATAGAAAATAATTTGCAATTTCTTCCATTGACATATAAGTATTCAAAACTATATCGGAAATGCTTGAATCTGTATCTGCATAATTCAAAATGTTATAAATATTCGCATCAAAATTTGATTTTTTATAATCAAGTTCGCACTTTCCCTTATATGTTAATACAGGTTTATATGTTGCAAAAATGTATGCGATGTCATCCTCTTTATCAATATCCTCGGACAACTTCACGTAAATAATTTCTTTTACCCAATTAGGGAAATGTGATACTTTAGTTAAAAACTGTTCTAAAAAATTTCTTTGCAAAGCTCTTTTTCGCCTCTTCTACCAACCTGAATTTTAACATTAAAATTTATTTCTTCAATAGTGCAAAAGCTCTTTTTATCGGTTTTATTCTATTTTATCTTCGTCTTTATCTTTATGATTTTGATTGTAATAATTTTTTAATTTTTTTACTCTCAAAATTTCTTTTAAATCTTCTGTAATTTTATCTTCTTCGTCTAAAACAGCTTTTCGTTTTTTAGCATTAAGAACATTTGCAACATTCATCATCGCAAGAGAATTTAATGTTGCTCGAAGTACGGCACTTTGGTCAGTATATTGAGAACTAGGAGCTGGTGGTTCTTCTTCCCCACCACGTTGAGAAAAATATTCACCGCCTTGTCCCATTTTATCATCTGAGAGTTTTGCTGCTGTTCCTGAAATATCCCCGCTCTTAAAATTGAAAGAGCCACCAATTCCAAAGAAACCCGCAGATCTGTTATCGACCATAGTTTCTCACCTTTTACCTTGTGTTACTTGAGTTTCCTCAAATATTCTTCGTGTTCATCTACACATTATAAAGTGCGTGATATGTTATTAACTCGTCTAAATGTATTATTTTGCTACTATGTAAACAAAATTTTACAATTTGAAATATTTTTACCTTCTTTTTAAACGGTTGTAAACTACTACTATTATAACACATTATATTGAAAATTACAAGGAAACATGATATAATGGTTAGTATAACAGCGTTTAGTAATTGAGGATTTTTGAGGATGAAAAGATTAAATAAAGCATTCACTTTGACGGAACTTTTAGTTGCTCTTGGTGTAATTGGTGTTCTTTGTGCAATTTTGTTGCCAATTATCTTTAACATTATGCCTAGCCAAAATACAATTATGGCAAAAAGAGCGTATTATATTGTTCAATCCGTTGTTTCTGATTTGATTAATGACGAAGCTTGTTATCCGGATTTGACCAATGCATCTAGTTCCGAACAAAGAACAGGATTTGATGATGGTTATGGTTATCCAAACTGTGATAAATGGGGCGGAACAGAAAATACATATACAACTAACCATGATAATGCAGAACCAAATGCAAATTTAAAATTTGCTACTCTTTTCACTGATAAATTAGATTTAAGCGGTTCTGTATCTCCTAGTGCGACAGGAACAACTTTTACAACCAAAGATGGTATCCAATGGGCAATTCACAATATGGGATATGGAACAAAAAATGATAAAGATGCAAGTGCTATAATTACGGTTGACGTAAACGGTAAAAATTCCCCAAATTGCGACCAAGCAGCAGGTAATGGCGGAGCATCATATTCAAGCTACATAAGCGGATATGAGTCTTGTAATGGACGAGTAAAAGGTTTTGACAGATTCTCAATGTATGTTTATGCAGATGGCAGAATTACTATTTATGATCCAGATGTTTGGGCAATAAATGCTGTTCAAGTTGATAGAAATATTACAGGAGACGGAACTCAAAACAGTAACGATGATAAATTATAATAGAATGTAAAGTAGCCGGATAATCGCGCTTGAAATTATTTCGAGTGAGGAAAGTCCGTGCATCCAAGAACAGACCGCCGGAGAAACTCCGGGCGATGTGAGTCGGCGGATAGTGCCACAGAAAAGATGACTGCCGATGGATAGAACTTTCTATCACAGGCGATGGTGCAACGGTGAGTTAAGAGCTTCACCAGCAATATCGGAAGGTATTGGCTAGGTAAACCCCGGTCGGATGCAAGATTGAGTCGAAGGCTAAGGTTGTTCGCCATCTTCGGAAAAAATCGCTAGAGATTAGGAGCAATCCTAATACCAGACAGATGATTATCTAAAACAGAACACGGCTTACGGGCTACTTTATTTTTTAAAACCACCAACTTTAGTTTTTAAGGTTGGTGGTTTTTATAAGTTGCTAATTCGTATAATACTTTTTTGAGAGTTAAGTTTTGGACAATTTTGTAAATAGTTCATTATTTTCTTTTAAGAGGGAGAAATTTTTTAATTCTTATTTATACTGCTTTTTCCCAATAAAATCTTTCCAATATGTCCCGTTACCTTTAGGGCTGATGTCGTTTACTGCATAGTATGCACAAGCAAGAGCATTTTCTCCCCATGCACCATTGCAGTATTTTGATTCTGCTTTTATTGTTCCACTGCCAGAAGCAAAGCTTCTTTCATAGTTATTATTTGGGTGGTCTGTGCCTTCTGGTATAATATGTCCATCTGTTGTGAACAGAAAGTAAAATATATCTACTCCTAGAGTATTGGGTCTTTTATCTCCATTTAAATCTATGCATAATCTTGGTCCATTCAAGCCTGCAATTGGTTGGTCATCGAATAATACATATTTCCCAGAAATGTCATTTCTGTATCCTGAAACGTCACAAGCGGTTTGAACACGTGTTTTGTTGCTCCGTAAAGAATATATTGGATAAGGTGTAGTGTTGGCAGAACTGTTTTCATCATCTGTATCAAGGTAAGTCCAATCCGAAAATTTGCTAAATCCTTTTACATAATTTGAAAGTTCTCCTATCATGGCATTTAATCCATATTCAGAGGCGTAATCTGGTATAGATTGTTCGTGGTCGTTCATAAATTGCATTGCAACTTGATTCCATTCTGAATATGTTTTTTTTAATTGGGCTTGTAAATCTCTATTTCTGATATTTTCCATAAGACTAGGTATTGTTATCGCAGCAACAACACCAATAATTCCGAGTGTGATAAGGACTTCCGCAAGTGTAAATGCTCTGTTTTTAAAAATCTTCATAAGTAAATTATAAAGATTTTAGCAATCGGTGTACACTGTCCCTCATATCATATCATATCATATCATATAGGGCATTATAACTGGGTTTCAGACTTTTGCATAGAGAGTTTACATTCTGTTACAATTGAGAAAAATTGGTAGCAACTTAACGCTACCGTCATCCTGAGCAAAGCGAAGGATCTCTTGCCGAACAAGTTTAGTTCAACCCCTCTCCCTAACCCTCAGCCATACGGCACGCAGTTTCACTCGACTCAACTTCGTTTCGTCGGTTCAGCTATTGTCCCACAAGGGGCGAGGGAAACAACTAATCGCAAAATGTCATCCTGAACTCGTTTCAGGATCTCTAGCTAGTTTGTACGGATAGAGATTCCGAAATACCAAGTAGGAACAGAAAATTACGTTTCGATTTCATCTCAACTTATTTTCTAGTCAATTCGGAATGACAGTACGGATATAATACATTGAGTCCAGTCAGAGATTCTTCGGGTAAATTTGCTAAATAACCTTACTAATTCAACAGTTTCCCCCTCAGAATGACGTAACCGTAAAGAACTTATAGACTTATCAACTTATTGACTTATGGACTTTTTAATTAAGGCAAATTCATTTTAATACGTTCGATGTCATTAAAATCTGATGGTTTTGATTTTTTCTCACTATTTCCAAGCATTACAACTGCATCGACTTTCGCTGTTACTCTTCTTGAATTTGCGGGGAAAACGGTTATATCTTTATACTCATAACTTTTTATAAGGTTAACAACCCTTTGTTTATCAATATCACTAATATATGGAGAACGAACGGTTACATCCCGTATCGCACCATCTGAAGTTACAATAAATGAATAATAAAACCATGCCCCAACACCATAATCATCTAATGATGTTATATAAACACTATCATCCAAGATTTTATTAATAAATTGACTTTTCCAAGTACTCCAATCAATATTCTTGACAACATATCTTGAAGTTCGTTGATTATTCGACCTTGGAGAAACATTGTTAATCTGATTTCTTGCGTTTTCTAATCTTTGCTGACGATTTTTAAAATCATCAAAATTATTATAATAATTGCCCTGATTATTCCCTGAAGTATTCTGATTATTATAATTTGTTCCTTGATTGTCAAAAGGCTCAAAATCAATATCCGTTCTCTCAGATTTAATCTTTGAACTATTTAGTTTTACATCTGTATTTCCGGTTGCAATATTTTTATTACTAAATTTTGAATTTGTAGTATTTACATTTGCAGTTTTGTTTTCAATACTGGCATTCTCATTATTTAAAGACAAACTTTGATTAGTAAAGGCAACTTTTTTTCGTTGTGAAACATCTATTGACATCGCAATAATCGTCAACAAAAAAAATAAAATTATTCCAACTATTACAAGATTTTTTTTATCCATAATTTGTACTAATCTAACATTGCCAACAACTCATTATAGTTATTTATCTTGCACATTGTAGAACTCAAAAGATGAGTTTCGGCAATCAACAATGCGGTAGGAACAAGTGCTGTAACAAAACTCAAGAACATACCTTGAATATCACCACCAATTTCAGTAATAAAATATGAAACATTCATTGTAAATTCAATCAAAATAATAAAACAAGCAATGAACATTACAGTATTCTTTTCCTTATTCAAACTGTGCATTGAATCTAAACCATAAACCGTTACACCATGGCTATTATAATCATGGAAACCATCGAACTTGATAATTTCTGAACCTTTTATTTGTTTTGAAATTGTAAATGCTCTTACAAAAGAGAAAAATGCAAAAATAATCAAAAATGTTGCAAGTACCAAAAATATAGGGCTAAATCTTAAACCAGAAACTCTGACCCAGCTCGCAGCCTCTGGGAAACAACTAGCCAAAGTATTAGAAACACCATAAGCCAAAAATGGAGCCGTTAGCAAACCAATAAAAACTTCAACAATCATTTTCAACTGATTATTTAAAAGGTTACTTTTAACAGTATTTATTCTATTTTGACTCAACTGATTAACAAAAGCATTTACCATTGAACGGTAACTCTTCATAACATTCTCAAAATCTTCTCTATATTCACAATTTGTCAATTGTTGATTATAATTTTTCAATTGGAATTTGAAATAACCGCTCGCAACAGATACAGTAGCTAATGAACCAGCGAACAATAACGAAATAAAAAATGAAGCCCCTAAAAATCCAGGGATTTCTTTATAATATAATAAATTGATTATATAAATTACAAACATAAATATTGCTGAAACCCCAGTAATAAATTTTTGTGCAATATTTGTTTCTCCATATTTTTTAGAATAATTAAAATCTAATAATGAGTAAACACCATGCTTCATAATTAAAGATACTGCTAAAACAATTAAAGAAATTGCAACTAAAAATCCTGCATTTGTAGTTAAGTTCAAAACAGAACTTGAGTTATCTATTTTTAAACCCAATAAAAAGTTTGTTACGCCAAAAGAACATACTATTGACAAAACAAAAATTGCCGTATTCAGCAACAAATTCGTAATATTTGCTGAAAAAATAGAACTTTTTAAGTCGGTAATTTTATAACCAATTTCTTTGATAATTGCAATTCTACTTTTTTCTACGTCATTATTAAAAATATCATTAGCTTTTGTTGATGACATCGTTTTTATCATTGTGTTAGCCCCCTCAACATTATTTTGTTCTATATTTTGAGATTGTGTTTGGTGATTTTTAACTTCTGAATGATGATTTTGTTCAGTATCAACTTCAACAGTAATTTTTTCACTTAAACCCTTTACTTCCAAAATGAAATTCGTAGGTGTTAGAACCTTTGAGAAATTTCTATTATTGACCAACACTTCACTAGAACCAGAAGAATTTATCAACACATAATTTTTAAATTTCTCATTATAAATAAATTTAATCTCAATGCCCCCTGGAAAATTATTTATTACAAAATCGGAAGATTCACTACTACCGATTGTAATATTACGCTTATTATCTATAACTCTAGACTTATCTAAGTATTTTATAATAACTCTCATCATGTCTCCAGTATAAACTTATCTGCCAATAGATGTCAAAAAGTTTCTTAATGCTTTAT
The DNA here is from genome assembly GCA_934692295.1 of uncultured Candidatus Melainabacteria bacterium. GTDB lineage: Bacteria > Cyanobacteriota > Vampirovibrionia > Gastranaerophilales > Gastranaerophilaceae > Zag111. Next base: position 4,742 of record CAKUTL010000033.1, on the reverse strand, counting down.
TTGAATTTGCTTCTGTTCCAATAATAAGATTCTTTTCACCCAACACTGGGGACAACTTTTCCTTTACAACATCTAGCTTTTCAGGGGCAGCAAATAAAAACATCATAGAAAAACTACCTGTCTTATTTTTTACTTGAGCAACTTCATTAGGAAGAGTATTCCAGTTAATTTGTTTTGAAACATCACCTTCATTTTCAAGATCACCAATAACAACAACAGACGGAACATAACCTTCTTTGTGCATATTTATTGCGTGATTAAAAGCTTTTTTCAAAGACAAACCATAAGCCGTTCCATATTCTTTTGCATTATATTGTGTGAATTTTTCCATTGACTTTCTTACTTCAGCACTTGATTGTGGAGAACCCTCATAGATTATATAGGCATCTTGAGATACTCGAAGGATTTTAATATGATCTTCTGGATCAAGCATAGAGCATAACTGCCTAATAGCTTTTTTTTGTTCTGGTAACTGCTTTTGATTAGATGCTGAAGAGTCAACCACAAAAATAACTGCAGCTTTATGAAAATCATCAACTTTAACCTTTGACAAACCAAATACTGCGGCACATAATAAACCGAATGCAAATATTGCAAATAATATAATTTTTAACGTATTACTCATAATAAAAAAATACCATAAAAACCCAATATCGGTAATCGTATAAATGATTGAATAAAAAAGGTTGAAGAATATTGAAATCTTCAACCTTTTTCACTCTTTACAAATTAGAAATTATTCCTTAATTACATCTTTAATTTCAGGGCTTTCTTTAACGTAATTCGTCAATTGTTTCAATGCTGGTTTGTAAGCGTTGATTGTACTTGAACCACCCAAACAACCACCAGTACAAGCCATGATTTCAATTAAGTTACCTAAATCACATTTACCGTTTTTAGCATACTTTTTCAAATCACGAACAGCTTGTTTATCAAGTCCATCAATTACAACAGGAGTAGCTTTTTCACCTTCATCTAATAAAGCGTTAACAGCACCAGCAACTCCACCTGTAACAGCAAAGTTTCTTGCTTCTGCTGAAGATTCAACCTTGAATTCTGATTCTTCACAATCAGAAAGTTGAACATTCATTGCAATAAACCATGCACCTAATTCTTCGTAATTCAATACATAATCGATATTAGCATTTTGCAATGCTTCACGTTTCTTAGCTACACAAGGGCTAAAGAATACAGTAATTGCATCCGGAGTTTCTTTTTTCACAATTTCAGCGGTATAATAAGCCGGAGTTTTTGTTTCTGAACGGAATGGTTTCAATTCTGGAATATGTTTATCAACAAGTTCGTTGTAACCTGCACAGCAAGAAGTTGTCATAAACGCATCACCTTTTGCCATTCTTTCTTTAAATTCTGCGGCTTCATTTTTAGTTGTAATATCTGCACCCTGAGCAACTTCCACAACATCAGCAAATCCTAAAGACTGAATTGCTTGTTTCATTTGCTTTGGAGTACAAGGAAGTTGACCAAACAACGCAGGAGCAACCATTGCAACTAATTTTTTACCTTCTTTGATTTGTTTTAAGATGTCAATAATTTGGCTTTTTTCGTGAACTGCACCAAATGGACATGCTGCAACACATCTACCGCAAGAGATACATTTATCAAAATCAATTCTTGCATGACCATCATCATCTTTTGCAATAGCTCCAACAGGACAAGCATTTTCACAAGGAACAATAATTCTTTGGATTGCTTGATATGGACAAACTTGAGCACACATACCACAATTTTTACATTTTTCGGGGTCTATGTGAGATTTTCCATCGTGAACTGAGATTGCTTTCAATCTACAAGCACTTTCACAAGGTCTAGCTACACAACCTTGACAAAGGTCGGTTACGAAAATTCTTGAAGGAACACAACCTTTACAAGCAGTAGTTAAAACTGTCAAAGGATGTTCTTCCGGTTGAACTCTTTCTTCTGCTTTTTTAGCTATATCAGATAATAATACACTATCATCAGTATCTTCAATAGATGTTCCTAACCCCGCAATTGCTCTATCTCTAAGAACTGCACGTTCTTTATAAATACAACAACGGTATGGAACTTCGCTACCTTTTGGACGCATATCATAAGGAATTAATCTTGTATTTTCTTCAAAATTTTCACTTAAATATGCCTTGATTAATCTAACTAAAATTTCACGTTTCAAATGTGAAGTTTGTCTTGGAGTATTTACTGCCATATTTCTATTCCTTTTCCTTAATTATTACTTTCTAATCTTTCGTTAATTGCTCTTAAAACTTTTTCTACAGTAGCTTCTTTGATAATTTCATCTCCAACTTTTACATATGGAGCATTTGAAAATTCCCAATCCGCAGAGCATAAGCCAAGACAAGGAACTCCAGAAACATCAACCTTATCTCCGTACCTTTCAGGAACAATATCCATTAATTCCTGCAAATTTGCAGAACCCATGATAAAGCACGTTGTTCCTAAACATACTTTCACGCTGACTTTTTCCATTTTTACCTTCCTATTATGCTATTAGATATACTGTACACTAATTTTTTTTGAATATTTATTCTGTAAAATCAACACCATCTCATCAATAATTTCTTTTCTTGATTTTAAGTTGATAACATTGATTTTAGACTGATTTAACTTTGTACCCACAACAAAGCAGATAAAATCATTGTCTATTAAAAATTTTACCAACTTCCCGGCTGGGTTGTCAATACCTGTAACCCGTCCAGATTTTAAATATTCTACCGCTTTTGATAGAGTTAAAATTCCTTCAGTAACAAGATTTACACCATCCATAACAAAACTTGGCGGCAAACCATCAATATTCATAACATTATTAGACATCTTTATCGGAATATTTAATTCTCGGGAAATTAAATTTGCGGTAGAACCTCCACAGATTATTTTTTCACCGTCAAAATTTTTGAAAAAATTAGCATATTCAAAATCTTTTGAACTATCACTTGGAGTTCCTGTAAAAATCAGTAATTTTCTATTTTGAGTATCAAAATTCATAAAGAGCATCCAAAATTATTCTATAGCATATACAAATACGTATCAAGTCTTTCGCAGATTGTAAACAATTTGTTAACCTAGTTACTTTTGTGCTATACTATAACTATATTTGAGTAGATTAGGGAGAAGTATATGTCAGATAACAACACTCAAGACATGACAAATGATAAAGGGTTTGAAGCTCTTAAAGCAGCTGAAGACGCACAAATAAATGAGCAAACAGATGCTCAATATGAAGCAATTGAAACTCATACATCAAAACAATATGATGCTAGTAACATCAGAGTTTTGGAAGGGTTGGAAGCCGTAAGAGTAAGACCTGGGATGTATATCGGTTCAACATCTCAAAGAGGTTTGCACCACTGTATTTATGAAATTGTAGATAACTCAATCGATGAATCTTTGGCAGGTTTCTGTACAGATATTCACGTTACAATTCACAAAGATAACAGTGTAACTGTTGAAGATAACGGTCGTGGTATTCCTGTTGATATTAAACCGGACAGCGGGAAATCAGCCCTTGAAATTGTACACACTGTACTTCACGCAGGCGGTAAATTTGGTGATGGCGGTTATAAAGTATCAGGCGGTCTTCACGGTGTTGGTGCATCAGTTGTAAACGCATTATCAGAAAAATATATTGTAGAAGTTTCAAGAGACGGATATGTTTGGCGTCAAGAATATATGAGAGGTGAACCTCTTGCTCCTGTTGAAAAAGTAAAACCAACAGACAAAACCGGGACAAAAACAACTTGGTGGCCAGATCCGGAAATTTTTACAGAAACAACAGAAATTGATTGTGATGTTATCGCAAACAGATTGAGAGAAATGGCATTCTTAAATAAAGGTTTAAAAATCATCTTCTCTCGCCACGATTCAGAAGAAACAGAAACTTTCCACTATGCTGGTGGTATTGCAAGTTATGTTGAATTTTTGAACAAAAACAAAACTGTAATCAACGAAAAACCAATTTACATTGATAAAGTAGTTGGAGATTTACAAGTTGAAGTTGCAATGCAATACACTGATTCATACCAAGAAAGCGTATTATCATTCGCAAACAATATCAACACTCATTCAGGTGGAACACACTTAACAGGTTTTAGAAACTCAATCACTCGTGTTATCAATGATTACGCAAGAAAAAATAATATCCTAAAAGATTCAGATTCTAACCTTTCTGGTGAAGATGTTAGAGAAGGTTTGACAGCAATTGTTTCTGTTAAAATTCCTAACCCTGAATTTGAAGGACAGACAAAAGAAAAATTAGGTTCTCAAGAAGCACTTGGTGCTGTCCAAGATGCAGTTAGAGATAAGTTGCAAGAATGGTTAGAATTTAACCCTAAAGTTGCAAAAACAATCTTGGATAAAACTCTTCAAGCTCAGCGTGCAAGAGAAGCAGCAAGAAAAGCAAGAGAATTAACAAGACGTAAAACCGTTCTTGAAAATTCAACACTTCCAGGAAAACTTGCAGACTGTTCAAACAGAGAACCTGAAAAATGTGAAATCTTCTTAGTTGAGGGGGATTCAGCAGGTGGTTCTGCAAAACAAGGAAGAAACAGAATGTTCCAAGCAATTTTGCCTTTGAGAGGTAAAATTCTTAACGTTGAAAAAGCAAGACTTGATAGAATTTATGGTAACAATGAAATTCAATCAATGGTTCAGGCTTTCGGTATCAAAATCAGCCGTAACGAAGAGGAAGTTGAAATTGACAAATTGAGATACCACAAAATTATCATCAT
>CAKUTL010000032.1 GCA_934692295.1 uncultured Candidatus Melainabacteria bacterium | reverse complement strand
GAATGGAATGAAAATATGGTTAAAAATGCCATAAACCACGAAATAGATAGAGAAGGACAAGTTTTTTATCTTTATAACCGAGTGGAAACTATTCAAGAATTTAAAAACCAACTTCAAAAAATTGTTCCAAACGCCAGAATTGCAATCGGACATGGGCAAATGGATGAAAAGGCTTTGGAAGAAGTTATTGTTGATTTTGCAAACCATGAATATGATGTCCTACTTGCAACAACAATTATTGAAAATGGTATTGATATTCCGAATGCCAATACAATGATTATTCACGATGCCGATAGATTTGGACTTGCACAATTATATCAATTGAGAGGTCGTGTTGGTCGTTCTCAACGTCAAGCATATTGCTATTGTTTCTACAAAAAGAGTAAAGAAATTACAAAAGACGCTGTTCACCGTTTGAAAGCTATTAAAGAATTTACAACTCTTGGAAGCGGCTATCAAATTGCACTCCGAGATGTTGAAATCCGTGGAGTTGGAAATATTTTGGGTACAAAACAACACGGACATATGATAAACGTTGGTTTTGATACATATTGCGAACTTTTAGATGAAGCCGTTCAGGAAATTCAAGGAGAAAAAGTTGAAAAAACAACACCTGCAATTGTTGATATAAATGTAACTGCTTATATTCCTGATGAATGGGTTGGCTCATCAGAACAAAAGATGATTGAATATAAACGTTTGGCGGATGTAAAAAGTTCTACCGAACTTGATTATATTGTAGAGGAATGGCAAGACCGATTTGCTAAACCTCCGGAATGTGTTGAAAATCTTATTAAATTAATACGGTTAAGACTTTCAGCAACAGAAGTTAAAATATCCGTAATTCGTGAAACTCAAGATAGTATAAGAATTTATACACCATATTCAAAAGCCGAATGGAATTTGATATATAAAGTTTTACCACTAAATTTAGCTAAAAAAATCAAATTTACAATAGCACCTAAATCCTGTCAAGAAGGTTGTTCTATCTTGATTTTAAACACTTCGTATGTAAATTTTAATGAAGTATTTAACATTTTAACCGATTTGTTTTATTATATACATAAAGTTAGTTACGAATACTAGAAAAGGGAGAGTGTAAATGAAAGGTTCAAAAATATTAGCAACATTATTGCTATCAGCAATGTTGTTTACAGGCTGCGGATTGAAAGATAATCAAGCTATTATCAAAATTAACGATGGCGTTATAACATTAAAAGAACACGATGAATTAATGTCTAAACAATTAGCTCAATCTCCATTTGCAAAAATGTCAGGAGCTGATTTAAATGGTAATAAAGACGGTTTTGTATATTTAATGACAGAACAAGGTGTTATTAACCAATTGATTATTCAAAAATTGTTAGACCAAGAAGCTGAAGCTAGAGGAATTAAGGTTACTCAAAAAGATGTTGATCAAGCAATCAAAGACGTAATGGATAAAATGGGTGGAAAAGACCAATTGATGAACACTTTGAGAAACAATGGAATTTCTACAGCAGAATTCAAAAAAGATATTAAAGTTCAAGTAAAAATGCAAAAATTAGCAACAGAAGCAGCTAATATCAAAGTTACTGATGCTGATTGCAAAAACTTCTACAACAAAAATCAAGATAAATTTAAACACGCTGACCAAGTTAGAGCATCTCATATCTTGATTTCAGCTAATCCATACCAAATACAACAAGAAATTACCGAAAAAACAAAAGGTAAAATGGATGAAAAAGAATTAAAAGCTCAAGTAGAAAAAGTTATGGCTGAAAAACAAGCAGAAGCTGAAAAATTAGCTAAAGAATTACAAGCTGACAATTCTAAATTTGCTCAATATGCTAAAAAATATTCAGAAGATCCACAGTCAGCAAAACAAGGTGGAGATTTAGGATTCTTTGCAAAAGATAGAATGGTTCCGGAATTTGCAGAAGCTGCATTCAAAGCTAAACCAAACACAGTTACAGAACCTGTAAAATCTCAATTTGGTTATCATATTATTATGGTTACAGATAGAAGAGGTGCTGGTGTTGTTCCTTACGAAAAAGCAAAATCAGATATTAAAGATTACTTAACTCAAGAAAAACAAGTAAAAGCATTGGATGAATTAACAACAGCCGCTAAGAAAAAAGCAAAAATCGAATTTGTTGACCAAAAATATAATCCAGAAGAAATTTCTAAGAAACTTCACAAACAAGTAAATGATATGTCAGGTGGAGCAGCAGATGTTTTGCAACAACAAGCTAAAGAAAAGAAATCTAAATAGTTAATAAAAACAAATAAATCTAACAAAACCTACATTTGGAATTCCAAATGTAGGTTTTGTTATTTTCTTAAAATTAAGGGAAAAGGAAGGAGGAACAGGGGAATAAGGGAATAGGTTCGAAGTGAATTAATAGATTAATATTTAAAACTATGTCGTTTTTTATAAATTTTATTTGTAACGATTTATTTAATAAAAGCACCCCCCAACATAAAATAAGCAATTTTATTTCTTATAAATACTTTAAACAAATATAGGTAGAAAATAGGAGAATAAAATGAATAAATTATTAGGGGTATTATCGCCTAACAAATTATGGTCAATTACAAATAGAAACGGAAATGCTGTAGTAAAATTACTTAAAGATAGACCAATTGAATCAGAAATTATTCACCCAGGACCAAAAGGAATGAGTGTTCTTTTTTCTGACAACCAACAAAAAGTAGGAAATGTAATTACAACAATATTTAGGAATGGTATTCCACAAAGGTCATACCAAATGCCAAAAGCCGATTTATTAAAAAGAGGTATAATTGTTTAGTTTTTATATTGTTATTTGTGCAGGTTTAATTATGTAGGTTGGGGTTTCAACCCCAACCTACATTAAATTTAAAACGCAATGTCTTAAAGCCGTAAGTATTTATGAATAAAAAACTATATAATCTATAAATCAATCATTTTCAAGCAATTAGCTCTATCTACGGTGATTTGTTTTCCAAGTTCAAGATTTTTTATAGAAACTTGGTGTTTTAAAATTTCTTCTTCACCTAAAATAAATGCGTATTTTGCAACTTTTGATGCTTTTTCTAATTGTTTTGTAAATTTTTTATTTGTCAAATCAAATTCAACATTCAAACCTTGGTTTCTCAATTCTTCCGCCAATACAAACGCATCAACAGGGAAATTTGAAACTACATAAGCATCTAATTTTTTAGAGTCCTTAGTTGGTAAAAGAGAAATCAATCTTTCCATACCCATAGCAAAACCAATTGCAGGAGTAGGATTTCCACCTAATTGACCAACTAAACCGTCATATCTTCCACCACCGGCTACAGCATTTTGCGAACCTAAATTGTTTGATTTAATCTCAAAAACAGTTCTATTATAATAATCTAAACCTCTTACAAGAAGTTTGTTTTCTTTATATTTTACACCCATTCTATCAAGGTATAATTTCAATTCTGTATAATGATGAGAACAATCTTCACAAATAAAATCAGAATTGATTACTTCTTGCACTTCCGGTTTTTCAAAAATTTCCTTACAAGATTCAACTTTGCAATCCAATAATCTCAATGGATTTTTTTCATATCTTTTTTGACAATCTTCGCAAAGTTCATTGAAATATGGTTTCAATACCGCCTTCAATTTATTTTTAAATTCTTCTCTACATTTTGGACAACCAAGAGAATTAATCTCAACTTCCAAATCGTTCAAACCTAAAGCCTTTAAATAATTTACAGCCATCAAAATAACTTCTGCATCTGCTGTTGGTTGTTCTATTCCAAACATTTCAACACCAACTTGATGGAATTGTCTTTGGCGTCCTGCTTGAGGTCTTTCGTATCGGAACATTGGACCGTGATACCATAATTTTACCGGTGCAGATAATCTTGACATTCCGTTTTCAATATAAGAACGAACAACACCAGCGGTATTTTCTGGTCTTAAAGTTATAGAACGTTCACTTTTTTCAAAAGTGTACATTTCTTTATTAACAATATCTGTTGTATCACCAACTCCACGAGCAAAAAGTTCTGTAACTTCAATAATTGGAGTTCGGATTTCTTTAAATCCATATTTTGAAAAAACTTCGTTAGCTTTTTCTTCTAAAAAGTGCCACATTTCCATATCTTGCGGCAATATATCTTTTGTTCCTTTTAATACTTTTAAAATCTCAGCCATAAAATAATTATAATCTTTCAAGCTATATTGTCAAAGGTAGGAATAATGTTATAATAAAAACAAAATAGGGAGGATAAAAAATGAAATTATTACACACAATGATTAGAGTAAAAAATATAGATGAAAGTTTGAAATTTTATACAGAACTTTTGAACATGAAACTTGAGCACAAAAAAAGATTAGAAGATTGTTGGTTATATTTTTTGAACGATGAAGAAGGAACAACACAACTAGAATTAACTTTCAATGATGAAACACCAAAAGAAGGTTACAACTTAGGAAATGGTTTTGGACACTTAGCATTTTCAGTTGAATCATTTGACAAATTTTCAGAAAAAATGAACTCATTAGGTTATAAATATTTATATGAACCATTTGATTTAAACGGAAAAGGTTCAAAAATTGCATTTTTAAAAGACCCAGACGGATATGAAATCGAACTTATTGAAAAAGTTGTTTGGTAATTAAGGCACAAGGAAGAAGGGAATAGGGAAATAAGTTCGTTACATAATTAATTCGTCATTCTGAGGAATAGACTGTTAAATTAGTAATATTATTTTTCAAATTTACCCGAAGAATCTCTAGCTAGTGCGTTTGGATAGAGATTCAGAAACGATCTTGGATTATTGGCGGGTCGGCTGGCTCAATGCAACCATCCCCTAGACGAGCTTCGCTCTTGTCCAAATCCGCAGTTCGGAAAGACAGTACAAGTTATAGTCTTTGCGTACGGTTAGAGATACTTCGCTCCGCTCAGTAGGACGAATGCGTTTAAGATTTATAGAGGGTTCGGGGGCATAGCCCCTGATGACTCGAGCCATTTGGTCATTCGTGTTTTTCTTTTATAACTATTTTCCCTCTCCCATTAAAAAGGGAGAGGGGGTAGGGGTGAGGATTTCTTTTTTCATCGTTTCCCTTTCTTATAAAATAGCCTGTTTATTTCACTATACTTGGCTTTCCACCACATGTTTAAAACTATGTAGAAAAAGTGTAGAAAAAAAAATAGTTTTCTACATGTTTTTATTCTTTTATTTATTATAAAAAGTTTTATACAATTTATCTAAAAACTTTTGAAAGTTTTCTACAAAAGTTTTGAAGACTGTAAGTTTGACTATGAGATAGTTTCAAGAGTTTTCTACAAATATTTAATGCTTACTAACATGAACATGTATTTAATTAATTATAAATATATATTTATATTGTATTGTTATAACTAATAAAATCATATTATCTGAATATATAATTTTATAGTATAATTCTCTAGGGAATTTATCAGGAAAGGGATTAAATTTTGAAAGAAAAATTATTTTCAATTTGGAATAAAATTGTTGAATTTTGCAATAAACATAGTGAAGTTTTAACAGTTGTCGGTTTAGCTATTTTATTTTATTTTATATTCTTCTATGGTATTGGAACTTATTCATTAATGGATGTTGATGAAACAAGATATGTTGCAATGTCTAGAGATATGTTTCATACTAAAGACTTTTTGACATTATATTTGAATGGTCAATATTTCTTTGAAAAACCACCTTTATATTTTTGGCAAGAATGTTTGTCTTTTGCTCTGTGGGGTGGAAAAGTTAATGAGTTCACTGCAAGATTTCCTGTAGCTTTGTTAGGTTTTATTTTTTCATTTGTTGTTTATTTTACTGGAAGAAAAAGAGTTGGTAGAAGATTTGGTGTTTTCACTTCTTTAATTTTAGCAACTTCTTTAGAATTTATTATGCTTGCGAAATATGCAATTCTTGATATTGTTTTAACTTTTTATGTTGGACTTGCTTTAGTTTGCTATTTCCAAGTTTATTTTTGCCAAGAAAATCATAAGAAATTTTATTGGTGGGCTTTTTATTTGTTTACCGGTTTAGCTGTTATGGCTAAAGGTATTCCGGGGATTGCCATTCCTTTTGGAACAGTATTTTTTACATCTATTATGGCTAAAAAATTCAAAGAAATTTTTAAACCTCTTTATATAATTCCGGGGATAATAATATTTTTATTAATTGTTTTACCTTGGCATATAATAATGTTCAAAAAATATGATCCGTTATTCTATAATGAATATATTATTAAACATCATTTGCATAGATTTTTGAATACAGCAAATAATGAAATAGGTAGAAAACAACCATTCTATTATTATTTCTTGGTTGTTTTATGGGGATTTATTCCTTGGATATTTTCAATGATTGCAGTTTTTGTTGATAAGATTAAAAACTGGGGTAAATTACATTATGTAGAAAAAGTTAAAAACTTTGACTTTGCAAGTATGGATAATGTTCATAAAGCATTGGCTTTGTGCTGGGTTTCAGTTATTTGGATAATGTTTTTCTTCTCATCATCTTCAACAAAATTAGCAACTTATATTTTGCCGATTTACTACCCGTTAGCAATAATTGTAGGTTTGATGTGGCAAGATTATGTGGATAAGAAAAAACACGAAAAACCAATAAATATATCGGTTCAAATTTTTGGATGGATATGCGTAGTTGCCGGTATTGTTGCAATGTTTACTCAATTTTATCTACCGGTTCAATTAAATTATGATATTGCAGAAATCAAATGGTTTGCGTTGATTTGTTTAATCGTTTTTGGTTTGGGTTCATTGTTATCAGTAAAATACAAAAAATATATCGGTGTATTTATTTTCTATGTTTTATTTATGACTGTAATTTCAGCATTTGCGACTGAAGAATTTTTTGAAGTTGACTATAGATTTGGTCAACAGGATTTAGTAGAATTTGCAACTTTTGCAAAGGATAATAATTACAAAATATCTTCATTTAATATGGATAGAAAATATTCACTCCTTTATTACAATGATAAGAATGTTGATTACAACTCTACGACTGGTTTGAGTGTTGATAGCGTTAAAGATGATTTGGCTAAAAATGATTATGTTGTAATTATTAAGAATAAAGAAATGAATGTAATTGAAGGCAAATTGAATTACAATGTAATAAAAGTTGGAAGACGTTACACAATGATTAAAGGTAAATAATCAAAAAAATGCTAAAACAATACGAAGAATTTCTAAAAGATTTTGACGATATAATTGCTCAACTTTTCGAAAATCAAAAGAAGTATGTAAAATGTCATAAAGGTTGTTCATTATGCTGTGAAATAGGAGAATATCCTTTTTCACAGCTTGAATTTGCATATCTTACTCAAGGTTATTTACAGTTGCCTGAAAATAGAAGAATTTTAGTTCAACAAAATATCAGAAATTTGTTGATGGATAAAAAAGAATATAAAGGTGAAAAAAGATTTGAACATAAATGTCCGTTTTTGATAAACGGTGAATGTTCTGTTTATCAGCATAGAGGTATTATTTGTAGAACTTTTGGAGTTTGTTATTATGATGATATAAAAGGTGTTACAATGTTGCCTGCCTGTGTTCATTATGGTTTGAATTATTCAGAAAATTACGATAGTGAAAATAAAGAATTACATGTAGATTATATTCCGAGAGTTAACCTTAGAATTGATAGAATTTTGAATAGTCAGCTTGCACATAAATATAATATAGAATCCGGTGAAATTCGCCCAATGATTGATTGGCTCGGAACGCAAAAATAGGTTCATTTAAAAGTCTATAGGTCAATAAGTTGATAAGTCGTTTATAATGTATTTATAGGGGTTCGGGGGCATAGCCCCTGATGACTCGAGCCATTTAATCATTCGTGTTTTTCTTTTTCGGTTCTACTTTTTCTTTTTTCGTCGAAATAAAAAAGAAAAAGTGAACATAGTAATTCTCAACCACTCTCCTAACCTTCCCCTATAATTTCATTCGTTGAACTGGCAAGCCCACCATACTTTACTTATATACACTAACAAAAAAGACCTAAGGAAAACCTTAAGCCTTTTTTAGTTTAAAACATTTTTTGAATACTTAATTCTATTTTTTTACATCATCTTTAATAACAATTAAATTATTCATAATTTTCATTGCACAAGTAGGAAGAACAACGTGTTCCAAACCATCAGCAATACCGATAATTTTACCTGCACCTAAAACAACTTCTTCACCTTTGTACATGAATTTGTAATCTGTGTTACGGTCTGAACGAATAGTAATTTTTTCTGTCATTGGATTTACCCCTTACAATACTGGTTACAGTCAATTATTATAATCTATTTTTGTACAAAAATCAAGGTTTTGTAATAATATTTACTTTTTATTTGCCTTAAGGTAAAATTTACGAGTATAAATAATTTTTATGGAATTGGGAGAGTTTATGAGTTTGAAAGATAATTTGAAATATCTTTTTTCTATTGATACAAAAAGTTCAAATAGAGTAATTATTTACATTGCAGGGATTAGAATTAGGTTTATAAAACCAAGCGTTAAAGAATCAGGTATTGAATATATCAAATTCAATTGTCCTGTTTCAGAAATTCCAAAAGCCGAAGGAACTCTTCGCAAAATTCAACTTGCTGATTTGAAAATGATGAAAATTTTCGATGAATTATGCAAAAAAAATAATTTTGAATACTGGTTGGATTTTGGTAATCTTTTAGGTGCTGTTCGCCATAAAGGATTTATTCCTTGGGATGATGATGTTGATTTAGGAATGCCAAGAGAAGATTATGAAAAATTTATTGAACTTTATAAAAATGGAATACCAAACAATGAAGATTTATATTTAGAATTTAATAACAATGGAAAAAATAAATGTTTTCTTAAAGTTTTGCATAAAAAACTTCCCAATATCGCTATAGATATTTTCCCATATGACTATTATTACAAGAAAACAGACCATGATGAAAAATTAAAAATCACTGAAAAACTAGGGAAAGTTAGAAACAAATTTTATTACAAACTTCTTTGCCCATTTTTTATAAATCAACCGCAAAAAATGCGTAAGAGATTTAAGAAACTTACTAATAAATATATTTTAGAAAATCACAAAGTCGATAAAAATATTGAGCCATCATTGTTTTATGGAATGGATTATCCACATCCGTATGATAATTATTTCTTTGATTACGATAAAATATTTCCGTTAAAAACAATAAATTATGAAGGTATTTATTTTCCTTGTCCAAACGATACGGATTTTGTTTTAACACAAACATTTGGTGATTATATGCAATTACCTGAAAAAGATTGTTATCCAAGACATACAAATTCAAACGGATTTCAGGGTGAAGAAGGTAAAATTTTAGAAGATTTTATTAAATAAGTTAATGGGATGGGTTTGCCTGTCCACCGAATAAATTGTAGGTCGGATTTACTAATCCGACGTTAAGAATAAGCTGGATTGCTTCGGGTAAATTTACTAAATAATCTTACTAATTCAACAGTTTACCCCTCATAATGACGAATTAATTACATAAAGACCTTAGTGTTTCAATGCCTTAGTGCCTTCTGTAATGAACTTATTACCTTATAAACGACTTATCAACTTATTGACTTATAGACTTTTAAACGAACTTCTTCTTTACATTATTTAATTTATTTACAACAAACCTTATCGATTGTATTATTATATATGTTGAAGTATATGATGAAGATTTCTTTCGGAGGCTAAATTGGTAGAAAGATATTATATAAAAGGCGGTACCCCACTTAGAGGTGAAGTTTCAATCGGCGGTGCAAAAAATTCGGTTCTTAAATTGATGGCTGCGGCATTACTTGCTAAAGGTGAATCAAAGATTTATAATGTTCCGGATTTGACAGATGTTAATATTATGTTGAGTGTTATAGAGCAATTAGGTGCTAAAACTCACTATGATAAAGTTGAAAAATCTGTAACTATTGATGCTACTGATTTGACAAGTGTTACTGCCACTTATGAATTAGTTAGTAAAATGAGAGCATCTTTTATTGTTTTAGGTGCTTTAGTTTCAAGATGTAAAGAAGCAAAAGTTGCGTTGCCTGGTGGTTGTGCAATTGGTGAAAGAAGAGTTGATTTCCATATCAGAGGACTTGAAGCTCTTGGTGCTAAAATTAAAATCGAAAACGGTTATGTTCATGCAAAAGCTCCTAAACTTGTTGGTGCTGAAGTTTGTTTGGATTTACCTTCTGTTGGTGCTACTGAAAATATTATGTTGGCATCTGTTTTGGCTGAAGGTTCTTCAAGAATTCAAAATGCTGCTCAAGAACCAGAAATTGTCGATTTGGCAAACTTCTTAAATACTATGGGTGCTGATATCCAAGGTGCTGGTACTTCTGAAATTGTTATCAATGGTGTTAAACAATCTGATTTACATCCAATTGAATATACAACAATTCCTGACCGTATCGAAGCCGGTACTTTTATGACTGCAATTATTGCAACTAAAGGTAAAGGGGTTATTAGAAATATTTACCCAGCTCATTTGACATTCTTTACTGATAAGTTATTGAAAATGGGTGCTAATATTAAATTGTTAGATCCTACATCTATGGAAGTAAGTTGCAAAAATAGATTGAATTCAATTAATTTCGTAACTCAACCTTACCCAGGATTTCCAACAGATTTGCAATCTATGGCTATGACACTTTTAACAACTGCTAACGGTGTTGGTATTATTACTGAAAGTTTGTATGAAAATAGATTTATGCAAGTTCCTGATTTGAATAGAATGGGTGCAGATATTCACCAAGATAGAAACCACGCAATTATTAAAGGTGTAAAAAAACTTACAGGTGCAACTTTAACAGCAAGTGATTTGAGAGCTGGTGCATCATTAGTTGTCGCTGCATTGATGGCTGATGGTAATTCTATTGTTGAAAAACTACATCATATAGATAGAGGATACGAAAATTTTGAAACTAAGATAAGATTGTTAGGAGGGAAGATTGAACGTAGAGATGACGATTCCCAAGTAAACCTAACGGAGGGTACACATAATGAGTCCTACTTATAAGAGATGGTACGACCATGACCCATTATTATTAGAAGTAATTGAGCTTTTGAGAAATTATCAAACCGAATTGAGAGCTCAAGCAGAAATCTTTTTGCAAAAAATTGAAGAAAAAGTTTCAAAAGAAACAATTGATAAATTTTACGCAATGGTTAAACCAGTAAATGCGAATAATCGTTGGTACGATAAAGATCCAGTAATTTCAAAAACAGTTGAAATTTTGAGAATTGTACCTCCAGAAGCTCAACGTATTTGTGCTCAAAATTTTATCAAAACCTTAAAAGATATGGGCATTGAATATGAAAGCCCAAATGTAAAATTATAGTGGTAGAAGGAAAAGTAGTGTAGTAGAAAAAAGAACTCTAATTTTTTAGAGTTCTTTCTTTTTTATTTATGGTAAAGAATTAAAAATTTTTCTGGCGATGTCTTCTGGAATTTTGGCATACATTATTGCATTTGTTAGTGCAACTTTCTTTGTTCCATTTTGAATAATATTATTTATATTTTTCTTATTGATTTCACCTGCTAAAAATACCGGAATATTAATATTTTCATTTACCCATGAAATATATTCTTCTGTAATTTTTTGATTCTTTGCGATTGGTTCAAATGTAATATAATCAACTCCTTCATTTATTGCATTAATTACTTCTTCAGGATTATGAGTTGATTTACCAATAATCGCATTTTCTCCTAAAATTTTGCGTGCATCGTGTGGGGTTATATCATTTTGACCAAGATGAACTCCGTCAGCTTCTGTTAACATTGCAATATCAGGACGATTATTTACAATAAAAGTTGCGTTATATTCATCGCAAAGTATTCTTATTTTAGAAGCTATTTCAACAATAACATTATCAGGATGAATAGTTTCTCTCAACATAACAACATCAACTCCACCTTGAAGAGCAGAAGCTATTGTATCTAAAAATTCATCTTTTGATTTGAATTTATCAGAATTTGTAATAAGACATAACTTCTTTTTCTCAAGTTTTAAAAGATTAAATTGTTCTTTCAGTTTGTCCCACATAATAAAATCGTCCTTTTAGTACTTAAATACTATCATATAAATTTTTTGTAACAAATTTGTAAATTATTAAAGTTTTTAATAAAAATAACCGAAAAAAAATATATAACTCCAAAATCTATAAATCCTTCTCCATTGGTTGAAGGTTATGATGAAGGGTTAATCTAAACAACAAACTTGTCATTCCGAATTTAGTTCGGAATCTCTAGCCAAATGCATAGGATTGAGATACTTCGCTTTACTCAGTATGACAAACTTGCAAAATATCCAAACAACAAAGAAGAGTTTTTATCCGTATAATTTTATGTTAAAGTAACTGTAAGAGGAGCTTTATGGTTGAAAATTTAGAAGAGTTATCTTTTGATATTCCGGATGGTGTATTAGACGAAATCCAACAAAATATCGAACATATTATCCAAACATTTGATGTTCCGGAAGAAAATAAATTAGAAGTTATCAGACAGATAAATTTTATGTATTCAAGAACAAAATATTTATCACAAACAGATGAACTTACAGGGTTATCAAACAGAAGATGTTTTGATAATACTTATGAAAAAGAATTTTTGCGTGCAAAACGTTATAACAACAAACTTACTGTTGTTATTTTTGACATCGATTATTTCAAATCTGTGAATGATACTTATGGACATCAATGCGGTGATTATATTTTGAAACAGGTTGCCAATTCTGCTCTTCAAACTTTTAGAAAAACCGATACGGTATTTAGATATGGTGGAGAAGAGTTTGTTGTAATCCTTACAGAAACCGATATTGACCAATCAATTATTCCTCTGGAAAGATTTAGAAAAACAATTCAGACTCTTAATCTTGAATATCAAGGTAAAAATATTAATATTACGGTAAGTATTGGAGCATGCCAGCTAGGTGAAAACACTTCAACAAAAGAAGAATTGTTAGAAAAAGCCGATACAGCTTTGTATAAAGCTAAAAATTCCGGCAGAAACCAAGTTGTGCTTAATAAAGACCTGTAATATCCAATATCTTTTGGAATTTCAACCAACCTGAAACAACGTGTTGGACGTTGTCAATTCTTATTACGCTGGCATTTGGAGTAACTCCCGGTTTAACCCAGTTTGCGGAATTAGGAAGTCCGCCGGCGAAAATTCCTGTTTTTACCTGTGTTTTACTTAAAAAATAATTACCAATAGACATAGATTTGAAAAGTATTTTTCTCAAATCTTCACTATCTGTACAGAAATAAATTGAAGCCATACCTTCCATAATAGTACCTATACTGCAAAGTCTTACATTATCTTTAAAAGCTCCAAAGTAACTGTTATTTCTATTTGTAATTTGATTGCTTAACATTGGAATAGCCATTTGTTCAGCGTAGGCTCTCATTGTATTTTTTTCTGATGGGGTAACTAAATCTGCTTTGAATAATTTTTCAATAGTTAAAACAGACCAATGGTCGAATGGTATATCTAAATCCATTTTTTTTCTAGTTTTAACTAAATATAAAATAGTCTTTTTGATTGCATCAAGCCATTTTTGTTGAGGGTCAACTTCGTACAAATACATCAATCCTGCAGCAGCTTCTGCGGGATAGTATATTGCTTCTGCTTCTTTGTTTATTACTTTTTTATCTAAATCATAATAGGCATAAATGTTACCATCTTCGCTTTGCAGTGATAAAATAAATTCTCCCAAACCACGAATAATATCTAATTCTATTTCTTCCTCTTTGTAAAGATTGGCTAAAGCACATAATGCAATGCCGGAAGCTCCGGATTTTGCAATATTTATATTTAATTCTTCTTCTTTAGGGTTAGAAATTACCGCATAACGAATATCGTCAATTTTTTTTATATAGTTTTCTACAAAATATTTAGAAGCTCTTAATCTTGCATCGTGGTATCTGTTTTCAAGCCCTAAAATTTCATACAAATACATAGAGTACAAAACTCCGGCATGACGTAAGGAGTTGTACATATCGTTGTCATATTTGATTTCAGGATTTACATTATTCCTGTACTTAAATCTGCCGTTTTCTAAAACATTTCTGTCTATATATCCCATAGAAAGAGAAATTTCAGTGTAATAAGGTAAGTCTTTCGTATTTTTTTTGACAATTTTTTTTGCATCTTTATAGAAGATGGAAGCAAATATTGCAACCAAAGCTATGAAAATTGTCGGAATATATATCGTTGGCGATGATAAATCAAACATAAAATTATTATAACAAACTAATTTAAAATAATAATAAAACGTTTGTAGGATTTTTTATAAAATAAAAGGTCGGTTTTATTAAATCCGACCTATGTGAATATTACAATCTTTGAATTAAAAATTAGTAGAAATTTTGATTTTCTTCTTCAACTAAATCCTCAACTTCTAAAATTTTTCCTTTAGAATCAAGTTTATAAGATTTGTTATCTAACTGAGCAGAATAATATGGTTTTCCAAATTCGTCATATGACAACCACAATGAATCATATTCCAAACCATTCAAAATATTACCTTCTTTATCAATTAGTGCAAATTTACCGTCATTTGTTTCATAAGATACAGCCATACCTTGTCCCAAATATACAGCTGCATAACCATCTATAAATGGATTAGCCGTATCTTCTCCGTCATGTCCTTCATAACTTCCAAATTGAGGCTCAATAACGTAATTTCCAGAATGGTCAATATATCCCCAAGCATTACCATCATATACTGCTGCTAATCCTTCAGAAAAAGCATTCGCAAATACATATTGATAAGGAAGGACAAGTTGACCGGTTGTATCGATATAACCATATTTATCCCCCATAGTAACAGGAGCTAAAGTTTCCTTAAAAGGTTCTGCCCATTGATATACTATTGGAATAACTAAATTTCCAGATTTATTTATATATCCATACTTATTTGTATTAGGATCTCTATACATTGCTAATCCATTATAAAAATTATAGTCATACGAATAATCGGATTGTAAATGAATATCAGCGGGTATTGGTTCGATTGCAATTTCACCTTTTTGATTAAAATATCCAATTTTTACAATTCCGCTTGCATCTTGGAACAAAAAAGCCCTCATTCCATCGTGAAGATCCGAAATAACATCATATATAGGCTCAACTACAAAATCACCATTTTTATTTACCAATCCATATTTTCCTCTTTTTTGATATATAGCTAAATCACTATCAAATTTTAATGGTTGTTCAAGATTGTTAAAAATAATTCTTCCATCAGGAGTTTTATAGGTATATGTATAATCTGGATTTACAACTTCTACTAATTCTTGTTTATTTTCTGCAAAATAAGAAGAAAATACATCTACTGTATCTGCATAACAACCAGTATAACTTAATAAAAACATACTTATCAATAAAATATAAACATTCTTTTTCAATAGCTATTCTCCTAAAAATTCTTATTTGACCCATACTTATAGTAAATAATAGACATAATATAATTATATCTTAATTTTAACATCCTCTACTTATATGTTTTAGAAAAAAGAAAAACACGAATGACCAAATGGCTCGAGTTATCAGGGGATATACCCCCGAACCCCTATAAATCTTAAACGCATTCGTCATACTGAACGGAGCAAAGTATCTCTAACTGAACAAGTCCCCCTCTCCCTAACCCTCGCCCACAAGGGGCGAGGGAAAGAACTAATCGCAAATGTCATCCTGAACTCGTTTCAGGATCTCTAACCTAGGTGTTCGGATAGAGATTATTCGGGGAGATTTGTAATATTTTATTCAACTTCCCTCGGTTTATCCCTCAGAATGACGTAACCGTAACGAACTTCTTCCCCTATTCACCTGTTCCATTTCCCTTATAATCGACTTATTAACTTTATAAACTTGTTTTATACTCTTGATATAGTATAATACTTGGCGAAAGGTAATTTTGAATAAGGAGCTTTGAATGTTTGGAGTAATTTTAGCCGGCGGATCAGGTAGCAGATTATGGCCACTATCAAGAGAGTTGTATCCAAAACAACTTCTAACTTTGAATGCTGATAAAAGTCTTTTACAAACAACTTTTGAACGTTTAAATAATTTTATTCCGGCTAAGAATATTATTAGTGTTACTAATTCAAAACACCATTCAAATATTAAGATGCAACTTTCAAAGTTGAGTGAGGATACAGTTATTCTTGCTGAACCTATTTCAAAAAATACTGCTCCTGCTATTGCTTTAAGCGTTAAATATATCGTTGAAAATTTTGAAGATGATGACGTAATCCTCGTTGTTCCATCTGATTTACAAATCAACGATACTGAAAAATTTACTCAAACAATCAAAGATGCTGAACATTTTGCAAATGAGGGTTTTATAGTAACTTTTGGTATAAAACCAAACTATCCTGAAACAGGTTATGGTTATATCTGTGCTGAAAATGAAAAAGTTGTAAGTTTTGTTGAAAAACCAAATAGACAAACTGCTGAAAAATATATTCAAAATGGAAATTATTTCTGGAATTCTGGAATTTTTATGTTTAAAGCATCAACGATAATAAAAGAATTTAAGAAATATTGTCCTGAAATTGATTCAGTTATTAAGAATATAGATTTTTCTGAAAAATCTATCTCATTCACAGAATTTGATAAGATGCCAAATATTTCAATCGATTATGCCGTTATGGAGAAAAGTTCCAATATTGTAATGGTGGAATTGAAATCTGATTGGAAAGATTTGGGTTCTTGGAAATCTATTTATGAAATTAGTCCAAAAGATGAAAATAATAATGTCTTTGTCGGGCATGTTTTAGACAAGGATTCAAAGAATTCTTTGGTTTATTCTTCTTCAAAACTTGTTGCAACAATTGGTCTTGAAGATACTGTTATTGTTGAAACGGAAGATGCTATTTTAGCTTGTAAAAAGGATAAAACAGATGAAGTAAAACAAGTTTATGAAACCTTGAAACAACAACATGATGGAACTCAAAAGGTTCATAAAACAGTATATCGTCCGTGGGGTTTTTATACTGTAATTGCTGAAGGTAAAGGTTTTCAAACAAAAATTATTCACGTAAATCCAGGACAAAAATTGTCTGTTCAATCTCATAATTATAGAAGTGAACACTGGGTGGTTCTTTCCGGCATGGCAAAAGTTGTTTTAGAGGGAAAAGATAGAATACTTTCACCTGGTCATAGTATTGATATTGCAGTAAAAGCAATTCATTCTTTACAAAATCCTTTTGAGGAAGATTTGGAAATTATTGAAATTCAAAAAGGCGATATTTTATCAGAAGATGATATTGTTCGTTATGAAGATATGTACGGTAGAGTATAATTGTTTTAACACAAGATATTTTATATTTTATTGTTAAATTCTCTAAATAACTTTATCTTTCTTGTTTATATAAATTTTTAAAATGAAAAGCCGACTGGGAATTGAGTCGGCTATAGTAAGTAAAAATATGATTAAGATTAAATAATATATATGTGTTTATAATTGTGTTCCAACTGCTTTATATAATCCGATGTAATTTACGTAGCAGTTGATTTTATCATTTACAACTTGTTTGTCGGTAAATAGAACATTTTCTTTTACTTGTATCAAATCAAGTTTTGAGATTGTGCCTTGGTTGTATTTATTTGTGCTATA
>CAKUTL010000031.1 GCA_934692295.1 uncultured Candidatus Melainabacteria bacterium | reverse complement strand
GTTTTTAATTTTTTTGTTTCAATTCCAAGTTTATGTAATGAATCAGATAATCCAATTGCAGCTTTTTCTCCGAGTCTTCCTGCACTATAAGAACGCAAACCTACAAAAATGCGACCTTCAAGGGATGTACCGGTTGTTAGGACAACAGCTTTAGTGGAATACTCAATACCAAATTCGTCAACAGCTCCAACGATTTTGCCATTTTCTACTTTTAGTTCTGTGATACAACATTGCTTTAGGTAGATATTTTCGTTACCTTCGATTAAGTTTCTCATATAACGAGAATATTCCGCCTTGTCAGATTGAGCTCGTAATGCCCTAACTGCAGGTCCTTTAGATGAGTTAAGAACCTTCATTTGCAAATATGTGGCGTCGGTAACTTCACCCATAACACCACCTAAAGCGTCAATTTCACGAACTAACGTAGATTTTGCAGGGCCTCCTACTGCGGGGTTACAGGGTTGTAATGCAATGTTATCGAGATTAAGTGTACATAATAACACTTTCATTCCCAGTCTAGAACAAGCCATAGCAGCTTCGCAACCAGCGTGTCCTGCACCTACAACGATTATATCGAATTTGTTTTTTAAGTAATCCATAGAAATATTATAAAGCAAACAAACCCTGATTGCCTCATTTTTAGATTTTTGCTGTTACGTTTTTAATAATTTTTAGCACAACAAACTAACGCTTAAATTATTAAACGTACATTAAACACTAAAAACAAACCATACACACTTCGTTGTCAAAAACGCTTAGGAAAATTAAATTTTAGGGTTTATCCTTCAGCAGTTAGCTCTTCCCAGATGCTTGGAACTACAATTAATGCTGTGTAAACGATGAAACCGAATAAAATAAGATTAATTGCCATGATAACCTCCTTTGGTTACATATATATTAATCCCACTTTTTGCGGTAGAATAACAATTAATAGTACAAATATAGGAAAAGTTTACATAACTTAATATAAATAATTGAGATGAAAGAATTTACACAAAAGGATATAAATACGCTATTTTCGGGGCTTTGCTGTTCCCGTTGTAAAAATGAATTTACTAAAAGTTCTATAAAAATTTTGGAAAGGGATTGCGATATTTTGCTCTGTCGTTTATCATGCGAAAAATGTGGAAAAGATTTTGGTGAAATTGTCTTTAATTATAGTCGAAAAGCTAAGCACCACGAACCTTTAGAGATAATTGAAGGACCTCCTCCAATTTCTTATGATGATGTAATAGAAGCTCATAGGTTTATTCGAAAAAAGTTATAACTTCAAATCTTTGACAACTTTTTTGAAGTAGTCTGGGTCATCGATTGCTTTTTTGGCACAGGCAATACCGTTTGATTCATCAGTTTTATTTTTGTTGCAATATTTGTCGGTATCATTATAAGTACTTTCCCTACTTCCCATTGCTGTAAGTCCGCTGTCAAGAACCTCAAATGTAAATAGGTCTACACCCCAGATGTTTGGTTTGTTGTTATAGCCGTTTATATCTACTGATACCCACAATCTTTGACCATAATTTTCTATAAGAATTAATGAACCATCTGGCAATGCAATTTGTCCATCATCAAATCTTCCTTCATATGCTTTAACTTTTGTATTAAGTGTTTTGTATCCTTTTCTATCAGATGTATTATAGCAGGGTAATACACTCTTTACGGTGCTACTATTCACTGATGCTCCACAGTTTGTTGCTCCTTTAAAGTATCTTATATATGTTCTGTAGAATGTTATTGAGTCGGTGTAATCTCTTGGGTCTGTTGAAACCTCATCTGCTAACATTAATCTATATGCTTGAAGTAATGTTGAATGTGCTTTTCTAAATTGGCTTTTAAGTTTTGCGGCTTTGATATTCAGCATTAACGTTGGTATGGTCATTGCTGCAACAACACCAATTATTCCAAGTGTAATTAAGACCTCTGCAAGAGTAAAACCTGCTTTTCTCATCTTATATCCTCTTAATAATTTAATACAATTCTTAACATATAAAGAAAAATCGTTATATATCATGAAAATTATATTTGGATTTATAAAATCTGTCAAGTTTTATATAATTAATAAATGGACGTAAGAAATGAACTAAAGTATATATTAGGAAAAGAGGCAATTACATTGACCAAAATGGCAGAACTTATGACCGAGAAAACTGGTCGAAAATATACGGTCAATGGTCTTTCCGGAAAGTTGTTGCGTAAGAGTATAACGCTGGAAGAAACAAGCGAATTGCTTGATATTATTGGGTATCATGTCGAATTTGTGAAAAATTAAACGAGTAAAATTTACATTAAAATTGTTATAAAAAAAATACCACAGCCGTTTGGTTGTGGTATTTTTTACTTTTCAAATTTGCAATTCTTATTGTTTTGGAGTTACAGTACTTTTGATATGCAATTCTCTCAACTGTTGCAATGAAGCAACTCCTGGAGCATCACTCATCAAGTCTTTTGCACCTGCATTCTTAGGAAATGCGATAACGTCACGGATAGAATCTGTTCTTGCAAGTAATGCAACTAATCTATCCAAGCCGATAGCCAAACCTGCGTGAGGTGGAGTACCGTATTGAAGTGCGTTAACCATAAATCCGAATTTTTCTTGAGCTTCTTCTTCTGTTAATCCTAAAGCTTTGAAGATTTTCTTTTGAACTTCAGAAGAGTGGATTCTTACAGAACCTCCGCCTAATTCTGTTCCGTTATAAACGATGTCATAAGCGATAGATTTAACATTGCCCAAATCTCCAGAATCTAATTTGTCTAAATCTTCAAGGTTAGGAGATGTGAATGGGTGGTGCATTGCCATATATCTGCCTTCTTCATCGCTCCATTCAAACATTGGGAAGTCAACAATCCATAATAGGTTATGTTTAGCTTCGTCAATTAAGTTCAATGATTTTCCGAAGTGTAATCTTAATCTACCCATAACGTCATAAACTAATTTTGGTTTATCAGCTACAAAGAAGATTATATCTCCAGCTTGAGCTCCAGCTCTTTCTTGAATTTGTTTAGCTTGTTCTTCTGTTACAAATTTCAATACAGGAGATTTAGCTGTTCCATCTTCGTTATAGATAATGTTTGCAAGAGCTTTAGCTCCGAATGATACTGCCAATTTAGTGATATCATCGATTTCTTTTCTTGAATATTTAGCTCCTCCTGGAATTCTGATACCACGAACGATACCACCATTTTCAAGAGTATCTTTAACAATTTTGAATTCAGATTGCATAATAATATCGCCAATATCAAACAATTCTAAACCAAATCTTGTATCTGGTTTATCAGAACCATATCTGTCCATTGCTTCTTGCCAAGGCATTTGAATAAATGGAGGTTTAACTTCAACTCCAGCAGCTTTGAAAGCATCAACGATTAAACCTTCAACAACTCTGATTACGTCTTGTTGTTCAACGAAAGACATTTCCATATCAACTTGAGTAAATTCAGGTTGTCTATCTGCTCTTAAGTCTTCATCTCTGAAGCATTTTGCAATCTGATAGTATCTTTCAATACCGCCAACCATCAACAATTGTTTGAAGATTTGTGGTGATTGAGGTAGGGCATAGAATTTACCTTCCTGAACACGAGACGGTACAAGGTAATCTCTAGCACCTTCTGGAGTAGTCTTGATAAGAATTGGAGTTTCAACTTCCAAGAAATCAAGATTATTTAAGTAATTTCTAATTGCTTGTACAATGTTATGACGCATAACAAGTTTTGATAACATTTGTTCACGTCTAAGGTCTAAGTATCTGTATTTTAGTCTAATATCTTCTGAAACATTATCGTCATCTAATACAAAAGGTAAAACTTTGGATGTTGACAATACTTCAATTTTTTCTGGGTACATTTCAACTTGTCCAGTTGGATATTTTTCATTATATGTTTCAGGAGGTCTTTTAGAAACTTTACCAGAAACTTTAATAACGTATTCTGATCTTACGTGTTCTAATACTTTGTGAATTTCAGGGTTGATTTGAGGGTTTGCAACGATTTGGAAAAATCCGCTTCTATCTCTCAATTCAACGAACAAAATACCACCTAAATCTCTTATGCAAGAAACCCAGCCAGACAAAGTGATGTGTTCATCAATATTGTTAAGGCTAAGTTTTCCACATTCGTGGTC
The DNA here is from genome assembly GCA_934692295.1 of uncultured Candidatus Melainabacteria bacterium. Taxonomy (GTDB): domain Bacteria; phylum Cyanobacteriota; class Vampirovibrionia; order Gastranaerophilales; family Gastranaerophilaceae; genus Zag111. The sequence continues at coordinate 13,668 of CAKUTL010000031.1, read as the reverse complement.
TTTAAACTTTGTTTTAATCATCTTCTCTTATTTCCTTTTTCGCCTATTTATATTGCACTTACAATTTTATCAAAAACACAAAAAAAAGACTACAATATGTAACATTTGTAATCTTTTTTGCTAATTTTAGTCTTCATCTTTCACAATTTGACAAGAATGAACGATGCTTAAGTTGACGTTGTAATAATCAACTTCTTCCGGTTTAAATTCAACGCTTGCTTTGTTCATAATTGTACAATCGTGTAATGAAATAAACATATTTCCGCAATTCAATGTGTAGAACAAAAGATTTTCTGTTGTAGGGTTTTTAACTACAGATGTTTCGGGTAGATACAATGTTCCTTTGATAATATAGTTTTCTGTCGTAATTAAAACTCTTATAGAATCCTTTTCTGACGGCATTGCGATATTACTCTTGTGTGAAGAATTTGCCATTTTCTTACGTTTACCTCTTCTTTATTATATTTCCGAACTTATACTAGCATAAAATTTTATCATGGACAATTTTTCTGATTTTTTGTAAACTGGTTATATGATTACGTTTGATAGTTTGACATTAAAAGCCTTTTTGGAAGAAAATAAAGATTTTTTGAATGGTGCAAGGATTAATAAAATCCAGCAACCGACAAGAAGAGAATTTTTATTTTCACTACGTAATAATGGGGAAACAAAGCAATTCTATGTAAATATTAATCCTCAGTATTATCATCTATGTTTTGCATCAAAAGAAAATGTCGAAAAAAGAGTAATCGAAATTCCGCAAAAACCTCCGATGTTTTGCATGTTGCTTAGAAAATACTTGCAAAATTCTCGTATTGCAAAAGTTAATCAACCTCAATATGAAAGAATTTTAGAATTTTATGTTGAAACTTATAACGAAATTGGAGATAAAATTTATCTTTGCTTGGCGATAGAATTGATGGGCAAGTATTCAAACGTAATATTGTACAATTATGATACCAATATGATATTAGGTTGCGCTCATAATGTAGGAGCAGAAAAAAGTCGAGAACGGGAGATGTACGGCGGGCTTCCTTATGTTTACCCTCCAAAACAAAATAAAAACGATATTTTAGACTATAACGGAGAGGTGAATTTTGAAACTTTGCAAAATGATTTTTATTGGTTTTCAAAATCTTTTGCGACTCAATGCAAGGGGCAGAATTTGCTAAAATTAAAATCTTTTGTTGGATTGGAAAACATTTCTCCTTCTATATCAAAGGATTATAAGGAATATTCTTTGTATTCAGAGCTTTTGGTTAATTCGTTAAACTCAAATTCTGTCAATGAAATGATTGATAATTATTATTCAGAATACATTTATAGAGATAAGTTTAAGACCTTAAGGAACCATTACGAAAGTTTAGTAAATCAACGCTTAAAAAAGGTTGTAAAATCTTTAAAACAGATGGGATATCAGGTGATGCAAAATAAAAATGCCGATAATTATAGGCTTTGGGGCGATTTGATTATGGCGAATTTGTATAGCTTGAAAGATTATTCTAAAGAAATTTTTGTTTATGATTATGAAAATGACAAACAGATTTCAATAAAACTGGATGAAACAAAAACTCTGAAAGATAATGCAAATAAGTTCTATAAGCTCTATACCAAGGCAAAAACTTCAAATTCAAAACTAGCAGAATTGATGGAAGATTTAAGGCAAAAGAAATCCTATAATGAAAGCCTTTTATACAGTATAAAAATAGCTCAAAATATAGATGAATTGTCTGAATTGACGGATGAGGTTGTAGAAACTCCAAAGGATAAATTGAAAAAGCTTCATTCAGAACCAATAAAAATAGAATTAGAAAATGAAACAAGAATTTTTATAGGACGTAATAACAGACAAAATGATTTGATTGTTTCAAAATTGTCATCAGAAGATGATTTGTGGTTTCATATCAAGGATTGTCCGGGGTCGCATGTTTTGCTTAAAACTCAAAAATTGTCTGATGAATTAATTTATAAATGTGCAAAATTGGCAAAAGAGTATTCCACTGCAAAAACTTCAACTAAAGCCGGAGTAATTTATACCAAACGAAAATATCTTCGCAAGCCTCCGGCAGCAGCTTTGGGGTATGTAACTTATAAAAATGAAAAAGAAATTGTTGTAGAGTAAATATAATTTGTATTTTATATAAAAGAAAGGAAATATATGGTAAAATTCAATCATAGCTTGAAAAAACGGGGGGGGGTAACCTCTTAAAGAAAGTCGTAGCCGATATTTTAGCGGATGGTACCCGCTTGTTCCATTGTGGAGAAATAAAGTTAAGGGATAATAATTTGTTTCATTGCCAAGGTGAGGATGGAGTATGTAGAAGCGAACAGTCAGAGATTCTTCGTTCAAGTTCTACCGCTTTGTTCCAAGCCAACGGTATATCACTCAGAATGACGAATGCGTTTGATAATTCTAACAAGTCCCGTCATCCTGAGCAAAGCGAAGGATCTCTATCTGGTGGTGTTAGGATTAACTCCTCACCTCAATCCTTTCTATTGGGAGAGGAGAAAGTTGGTGGATTTTGTCATCCTGAACTAGTTTCAGGATTTCTAACTGAACGCACTGGGCAATTCACCTCTCCAAGGGAAGAGGGGGTATGGGAGAGGGTTCTTTATTTTACTAAGATAAAGACCCTGAAACACACAATGCAAAAATGTGCGTTCACTCTAGCAGAAGTCCTAATAACTCTTGGCATCATCGGTGTAGTTGCTGCAATTACATTGCCAACTTTAATAACGAACTATCAAAAACATGTGGTCGAAACAAAATTAGCAAAATTCAATTCTACAATGAATCAGGCAATGCGTTTGTCAATGGCGGATAACGGGGACCCTGATAGTTGGCTGGAACGAAATCATAATTATACCTATCCCGAAACTGTTGAATTTATGAATACTTATTTCCTCCCTTATATGAAATATATCAAAACTGAACCAAGTTCTTCTCAAAATGGAATACGAGTTACACTGCTTGACGGTTCTTACTTCTCATTTTCTGTTACTCAAGATGGTGGAGATATTGGTTATTATGTAAATGGAAAAACGGAGATTAATCCGAGAAATAAATTTCAGTATCAATTTACTAAAAAGAAAGATATTGGTACAAATGACGTTAATAGTGCAAGTTATATTGAGCCTTATATTTTTCGTTGGAATGGTAGTGTTAATCATTTAAAAAATGGTAATACTTGGGCTTGTAAAAAAGGTTGTACAAATTGTGGTTATTGCACAAAGTTAATTCAACTCAATGGTTGGAAAATTCCTAAAGATTATCCATGGTAAGCTTTATTGTGGTATAATTCCTTTAGACGAAAGGGTTTGTTATGCCACATTTTTTTATAAATTCAAATCAAGTTAATGATAAAAGGATTTCAATTTCTGATAAAGAAAATTATATCCATATTGCAAGAGCTTTGCGTGCAAGAGCTGGGGAAAATCTGCTTTTGATAGATGAAAAACAAACGCAATATGAAACTACAATTCTTCAAATTACAAATTCTGAAATCGTAGCGGAAATTAACAATTCTTATAAATCAAAGAGATTTTTAGATTTTGAATTGTATCTTGCTCAAAGTCCATTGAGAAGTGATGCTCAAGGTTTATTGATAGAAAAAGCTACGGAACTTGGTGTTGCCGGTGTTTATCCTGTAATAACTGATAATTGTGCTGTGAATAAATCCGTTGCTGAAAAAAAAGTTCCAAAGTGGCAAAAAATTATGTATGAGGCTTCAAAACAGTGTGAAAGAGCCGTTGTCCCTGAGTGTTATGATGTTTCAACAATAGAAAAGGTTCTATCAGAAAACAATTTTGAGAAAATTATAGTTTTTTGTGAAAGAATTGCTGATAAAACAATTCGTGATTGCTTTGTAGAAAATCCTATAAAAAAAGGTGAAAAAGTTCTTGTTGTTATTGGACCTGAGGGTGGTTTTTCTCAAAGAGAATTTGATTATTTTGCAAAATCCTGTTTTGAGATGTTAACTCTGGGAAATTTAATTTTGAAGGCTGATACTGCGGTAGTTGTTGCGTTAGGAAATATTATTTATGAATACTCAAATTTTAAAAAATAAAATTCAAAATGACGAAATATTAAATAATATCGCAAGTTTTTTCCCTAACAAAATATATCTTGTCGGCGGTTCTGTAAGGGATTGCTTTTTAGACAAAAATACCTTTGATAGGGATTTGATAGTTGCAGATGAGGACGCCAGAACTTTTTCTCAAAAAGTTGCCAAATTTTTTGATGGAAAATTTATTCCATTAGACGAAGAAAATAAAATTTACCGTGTAGTTTTGAAGGACAAAAAGAATTATTTAGATATAACCAATCCTATTGAAAATTCAATGGAAAAGGACTTGTTCAGACGGGATTTGACTATCAATGCCGTTGCGGTTGATATTAGCAGTTGTGAGGTCTTAGATTTGGTTGGTGGAGTAAATGATATTGAAAATAAGATTATTCGTGGAATTAAAGATTTTAATTTTGAAGATGACCCTCTGCGAATTTTGAGAGTGTTTAGATTTTATTCGATTTTAGGCTTTGAAATTGATTCTCATTTGTTAGAAGTAGTGAAAAGTTTAAAGGCCTTGATTTTACAGCCTGCAAAGGAACGAATTGAATACGAACTGATGAAACTTTTTGACGGAAAATATGCAGATTTAGCACTTTTAAAAATGGATGAGTGCGAAATTTTGAATAAACTTTTTCCATTTGTTGATGAGTTGAAACAAGTTCCTCCTAATCTTCACCACCATTTGGATTTGTTCCATCACAGTATTGAAACAGTTCGTCAAGTTGGTATTTTGTATGAAAAATCTTCTGATAAAGTAAAATCTCATATGGAAAAAGTTGATTTTGGAGGATTTTCAAGACTTGCACATCTTCGGTTAGCCGCATTTATGCACGATATTGGAAAGTTTTCAACTTGGACGATTGAAGAAGGTACAGGCAGGCATCGATTTATTAAACATGATGATGTTGGTTCTAAACTTGTAAAACCGATATTGAAAAAAATGTGCTTTTCTAATAAACAAATTGACTATATAACTTTAATGATAAAAAAACACATGTATCCGACAATGGTTGTACAATCTCCGGAATTGACCGATAAAGTTATGATGCGATTTGTGCGGAAAATGGAAGATAGTGCGATTGATAATATTTTGATTGCACAGGCTGATAGACTGTCTGCACAAGGTCCTGAGATTACAAAAGAAATTGTAGAAGAAAATATTTCTGCGTTGAATAAACTTTTGGAATTTTATTTGCAAGCTCAGGAAACAATCAAACCTCTTCCAAAACTTTTGGACGGAAATGAGGTTATGAAAATCTTGAATATTAAGCCTTCTCCTATTTTGGGGCAAATTTTAAATTCGTTGCATGAAGCTCAAATTTCCGGCGATGTAACAACAAAAGAAGAGGCTATTTCTTTTGTAAAAAACTATCCGATTCGATAGTTTTAATTAAGTGTTTTATGATAAAATTAATTTGAATAAATTTATATGAGGTAGGGATATGAAGTTACGTTTTGATAAAGAAAAAGCGAAAAAGTTTGGTATTGTTTTCGGTTCAACTTTAGCGTGTTTGTATTTGTTGTTTTTGATTTTGCCGTTTATTTTGTCGCCTATAGCAAATTCTTATAGCGATAAAATTTCGGATTTGATAAAATCATCAACCGGTTTTGATACACAACTTGAGGGTTTAGGGGTTGTAACAGCTCCTAATTTATCGGTTGGAGTAAAAGCTAAAAAGTTCTCAATGTCAATTCCTGCTTCTGATGCTCCGCTTCTAAATGCTGAAAATTTTAGAGTGCGTTTAGCTTTATTGCCTTTAGTGGTAAAGAAAATTCAGTTGGATAATATTAGTGCGAAGTTGTTAGATTCAACTTTAGTTGTAAAGAAAAATGGCGAGTTTTTGTTTGAAGATTATCTTCCTCAAAGTGAAGAAACAAGCTCTCCGATGACTACATTGCCTTATGGCTTAAAATTGTCAAACAAATTGCCTAATGTTGGGGTGAAGGATTATAAATTAACCTTTGTGGATGCAATTAATAACAAGTCTTATTTTGTAAAAGGTGAAAAATTTAATGTAAAAGACTTTGTTTTAGATAAAAAAGTTAAATTGGCAACAAATGGTCAAGTTGTTTTAGATAATAATGTTGTTTCAAATTATGATTTGAAGATTAATAATAAAATAATGCCAAATGTTCAGTTGGATGATTTAGTTTTTCCTAAAACGGTAAAGGTTGAAGAAGAACCTCAAAAAACTACTGTAAAAATGCCGTTTGACATTATTGATATATTTAACTCTATCAATGCGAATGGCTTGCATGCGGATTTGACTACTAATATAAAAACTTCAGGAACATTGAAATCTCCGGATTTAAACGGTTCAATTGGGGTGAATGCCTTAACCGTAGCCGTAAACGGTAAAAAACTTCCTGAAAGTTATGCAAATTTGAAATTTAAAGGAAATAAAACTAATATTGATTCAATTTTCTTTACCTCTGATGATGAGAATGAAAAAACTCAAATTATCGGCGATATTCATTCCGGCAAAAATCCTGCAATTGACTTGACTTTGCGTTCAAATGCAAAATTCAATAATATGATTCGACTTGTGGATAGCATTGCAAAATCTTTTGGAGTAAATGATTTCAATACATTATCTGCTAAAGGCGGAATTGATGCTGATTTCAATATCAATTCTGATATGAAAAAAGTTTCATCAACAGGTTATTTAAAAATTAATCCGTCAAGTTTGACTTATGGCTTATATAACGTTGTTATAGATAATATTACTGCTGATGTTGATTTGATGAACAATGATATTAATATCAAAAAAGCCGGTTTTTCAATTCTTGGTCATCCGTTACAATTATCAGGAACAATCGAAAGTAATTCTAATACGGATTTGAAATTAACAGCGGATAAATTATCTGTAAAAGGTTTGCTTGCTGCATTTGGGCAGGTTGCAATTCTAAAAGATAACGATATAAAAAATGGTACATTGTCTTTGAATACAATAATTAAAGGAAAATTGAAAAATCTTAAACCTGAGGTTAATGCGAATATCAATACTTTGGATGTATTGAACAAACCTGCAGATGTTAGATTATTACTTTCTAATGCTGTTGTGAAATTGATTTGTGATACAAAATCTTTCACAGGGGATGTTGATGTTAACTCCCTTGTCTTGAAAAATGCAACGGCATCAATTACCGCCCCTAAAACTCAAATCGTAATGGATTCAAAAAATATAAATATTAAAAATTCTTATATTTTAATCAATAATTCCAGAGTTGATTTTTCAGGCTTGGTTAAAAATTATTTGAACGATAAATTGAATATAAATATTTCTGCAAAAGGTAATGTTGCGGCGGCTGATATTATGGCATTTATTCCATCTGATTTAAGAGCGATGTTCCCATATACAGGAAAATTACCAATAGAATTTATTGTAAAAGGTGATTCAAAAATTCAAGATATTTGTTTCAAATTAACTGCAAATCCATCAAATTATATCAGATTTGCTGATATAGACCTGCTAAAAAATAAAACAACTAAACTTCATACAGATATAAGACTTGCCGGTGATACAATGTCCTTTACCGATTCAGGTTTGTGGGCAGGAAGCCAATCTGTAGCAACTTTAGAGGGCGGAATTTCTAAATTATATTCAAATCCGAAATTGAATTTAATAATTTCTGTTCCTCATCAAATTTCTTTCCCAATTTGGGGATTAAAAAATTCAAATATATCTGTAAAAGGTGATGCTGCGGTTGTTGGCGATATGATGAATCCTCAAGTTAAAGGTTCATTGAATTTTGCGGATATTTCAAGTAAAGATTTGGATTTTTCATTGACTGATATGAACGCAAATCTAAACGGTGATATTTTGAACGGAAATGCGACAGCGAAGAAATTTAAGTTTGGTGGCATTGAAGCAAGTGATATAAGTTCTAAATTCTCATTGAAAAATTATAATAATTTGTATTTGAGTGATATGGTTGCGACCGTTTTTGGCGGAAAAGTTAACGGTAAAATTTCTTACGGAATTTCTGATTACTCAATCGGAGTTGATGTAAATGGCTCCGGATTAAATTCTACAGAGGCAATCAATGGAACTGTAGGTATTAAAAATGCTTTAACCGGTACTCTTGGGTTTGGAGCAAAACTTGTAATGCAAGGTGTTACGGATAAAGAAATTATGAATTCTATGAAGGGAAATGTAAACTTTAATATTGATGAGGGTAGATTTATGGGGATTGGTTGTTTAGAAAATCTTGTAACGGCTCAAAATATTTCTTCAAATTCAATATTGAAATCTGCAATTTCTGCGTTATCAACATTTTCTACCGTTCAAGAGTCTGATAGATTTAAAACTATCACAGGAAATTTAACTTTGGCAAACGGAAATGCTAATATTTCCAGCATAAAAGTTGCGGGTCCTTTGATGTCATATTATGTAAAAGGTACTTATTATTTAATTCCAAACAGTGCAACTTTAACAATTTTAGGTCGTCTTGATAGCAAAGTTGTTTCTTGCATGGGCGTATTGGGAGAATTATCTGCGGATAAACTTCTTTCTTATATCCCAAAATTTGGAGCAATGACATCTAAATTTTTGAAACAATTGACAGCCGATCCAGCTAGTGAAAATACGGCTCTAATTCCAGCATTAACAAGCGGAAGTATAACATATAAGGATTTCAAAGTAATTTTTAACGGTCCTGTTGAAAGTCCTTCTTCAGTTCGTAATTTCAAGTGGTTGTCAACTTGTGATACAACACAGATGAATGTGAAAAAAGACTTGGAAAATGCGAAAGACGCTGTAAAAAATAACATAAATAACAGAGTTGAAAATGCTAAAAATACCGCCCAGAATGTTAAAAATAATGTGAATACAATTGTAGATAATCAAAAAGCTAAAGCCGAAGCTGCAAAGAAAGATTTTGCTCAAACAAAAGCCGATTTAGAAAAAGCAAAAGAAAATAGAGCTCAAAGCCAAGAAAATTTGAAGAATTTATTTAATAATGCGATGAAAAATTCTCAAAATAAAGTTAATTCTTCATCACAAACAACGACCGAAACTTCTTCAACTTCTGCTACAACAGAAACAACGACAACGACTACAAATGAGTAAAATGAAGAGTTTTAATCAAATTACTTAACGGGTATGAGATGTAATCTCTTGCACGTTTCTTTACAAAAATCAAAAAATTTGATATTCTTGTATTAAGAAAAGGAGTGAATAATATGATGAAATTCAATCATAGCTTGAAAAACGGGGGGGGGTAACCTCTTAAAGGAAGTCGTAGCCGATATTTTAGCGGATGGTAACCGCTTGCTCTATTGTGGAGAAATAAAGTTAAATTCATGTCATGCTGAAAGGGTTTCAGCATCTTTAGCCGAACGCCTTGGAGCATTCCCCTCTCCAAGGGAAGAGGGGGTAGGGGAGAGGGTTAAATTAAGAGAACAAATAAACCCCTCTCTCAAAATTGTATCTTTTCGCAGAATGCTCAAAGACAATTTTTCTCTCTCCCTAGGAGAGAGCTCTAGTTATTCGAAGGACTTCCTCAAAAAATGTGCATTCACCCTTTCGGAAGTTTTAATAACTCTTGGCATAATTGGTGTTGTTGCAGCAATTACTATTCCTAGTCTAGTTTCTAAAACAACTGCAAATAGATACCGTTCTCAATTTAAGAAAACTGTTGCAAATCTTTCTCAATCTGCTAGACTTTCCCAATCTCAATATGATTTTGATTTTGCAGGACTCGAAAGTACTTGCATAAATCCCGCAAAAGATAACCCTGAAAATGTTATGACTATTTGTGCTATGTTGAATGGAACTTTAACGGGTGCAAATTTCCATTATATCAATGATTTAAAAATGAAAAATGGATTAAAATATGGGGCGAATGTATCATCTCATATAAGACAGGGCTCATTTTTGAGTCGAGGAGGATATATGATTTCTGGAGGGTATGCTTATATTTTGTCAGACGGAACTCTTGTTGCAATTAATTATCAAGCAGGACAGTTCCCTTGTTCATTAGGATTAGCAAAGCAGGTTTTAGATGTAAACCCTACCGGTGTTGAGTTGTCAGAGTGTTTTGGTTTTATTGATGTAAATGGCGTTGAAGTTCCAAATACAGAAGTTCGTTGTAGTTCTGGAGATGATACCTTAGCTAAAGACACTTGTGTTGTGAAAAATGATATAAAATATATGACAGATATTTATCCAATTAGATTTCATGATGGGGTTGTTGAAGCTGGTTCTGCGGCTGCAAGATATGTCTTGAAAACAACAAAATAACTACAAAATACATGCCAGAACCATCAGGATAATTGTTCCGATTTGCATAGCGGTTGCCATATTTTGCCCAAAACGATTACTGTCATACCTTTTGGCTGACTTTTGGGCATTTATTGCACTTGTAATTCGTGCCATACGTTCAGAATCGCTGTCTTGTGAAAAATTTGTTCCGAATACACTGGATTCAATACGGGATAGGCGTTGTGAAGTTGGTTCGTTTTCGTATTTAGTCTTGTAGATGGCTTTTTCTATGCTTGATAAACTCATTGTTTTTGCGGGTTTAAACACATTTGGTCTTGATGATGAAGAAAAATAATCACCATCTTGTGGAAAATTGAAATTTTGGTTGTTATTTCTTTTGTTGTAAAAATCATAGTTGAAATTCGGACTACCGTATTGGTCAAGGTGGTAGTTGTCATCCATTTTACCTATGGTGTCGTTATAATAGTTGTTTTCTTGTTGTTGCATACCATTAGCCATAAAAGTTTTTGGCTTAATTTCGGCTTTCAACCTATCGACACGAGAAGATAGGTCGTCATTTTCGTAGGTTTTACCAAATGTTTTTGTTTCAAGTTTTGATAATCGAGTTTTTATATTTAGTGTCTTGAATTCTTGTTTAAATACTTGTTTTTCAAGTTCATTGATTACCGGATAATCAATTTTTGTGCTTTCTGTCGGCTCTTTGGCGAATACCCAAGAATCTTCCGGATTTGCAAAGGTGTCTTCTTTGGGTTCTATTTCTTTACCCATTTCATCTACGGATAAATCTTTTTTTAGTTTTGCAATCCTTGTTGGGAGTTGAGAATTGGATGTTTTTCCATAAACTTTGTTTTCTATTCGGTTAATTCGCGTGTTTTCGGCTTCGTTTGAATAGGTAAAACCGAAAAGTGAATTTTCAATTTTGTCTAAGGTTGTAGAATACTGTCCTGCAAATGCGAACGGACAAATAGAAAGTAAGCTAAGAAGAACAATAAATTTTTTCATATCAAAAACTCCTTAGACATAGAATAAGTTTATTTAGTATCTAAACAAATTCTACAAATAAGGAGTTTTGAAAATTTTAAATTCAACACTTTTTTTCTAAGCAAAAAGTTTTATATTTAAGTTTACCTTGCCTTGGCTATTTACTCTTGTTAGGCATTTTTAAGAGCTTTTAAAGCTTGAAGTTCTTTTTGATATGGAGAAATTGAAGTTACTTTTTCAATAATTCCAGGAAGTTTGTCGATTACATAATCAACTTCTTCTTCTGTAGTAAATCTACTCAAACTCCAACGGATACTTCCGTGAATTGCTGTAAATGGAACATTCATTGCTCTAAGTACGTGGCTTGGTTCAAGAGAGCCTGATGTACAAGCTGAACCTGAAGAAGCACAAATTCCAAGGTCAGACAAGTGAAGCAAAATCAATTCACCTTCAATATATTCAAAACCAATGTTAGAAGTGTTTGGAACTCTTTCTGCAACACCGGTGTTAAGTCTTGCATTATAGATTTTCTTGATGATATTTGATTCAAGTTTATCTCTAAGTCTTTTAACTTCTGTCATTTCATAATGCAAGCTGTCTTGAGCAAGTTCTGCGGCTTTTGCAATTCCGACGATGTATGGAACATTTTCTGTCCCTGCTCTTTTTCCTCTTTCTTGGTGTCCGCCAATAATTAGAGGTGTAATCATTGTTTTAGAATTTACATACAAAACCCCAACGCCTTTTGGTGCATGGAATTTGTGTCCTGAAATTCCTAACATATCAATCCCGTTAGCTTGAACATCGATAGGAATTTTACCTGCAACTTGAACCGCATCGACGTATAATTTTGTATCCGGATTTTTAGACTTGATAATTTCAGAAATTTTTCTGATTGGGTTAATAACACCAGTTTCGTTGTTTGCCCACATAACAGATACTAATGCGGTATCGTCTGTAATTGCTGATTCCAGAGCTTCAAGGTCGAGTTCTCCGTTTGAATTTACTCCAATGTAGTCAACTTTGTAACCTTGTTTTTCTAGTGATTTATAAACATTCAAAACGCAAGGGTGTTCAACTTTTGTTGTGATGATGTGTTTTTTATTTTTGTTGTAATTTAGAACTCCACGGATTCCTGTGTTTGCACTTTCAGAACCGCAAGAAGTAAAGATGATTTCTTTTTCATCTTTAGCGTTAATAAAGTCTTTTATAACCCCACGAGCTTCTTTGATTGCATGTGATGATTTTTTTGCGAAATCATACATACTTGATGGGTTTGCGTATTCTTCTTTGAAGTATGGAAGCATTGCTTCTAATACTCGTTCATCAACTTTTGTAGTTGCGTTATTGTCTAAATATACTAATTTTGTCATTTTAACTATACCTCTACTACTGTAATGTCGTTTCCTAGAGAGTTTTTAAGAGTTGTTTCTACAAAGTTTGTAAGTGTCATCATTGAGTTTTTGCAACCTGAACATCTACCCTTTAGTTTGACATAAATAGTTCTGTTTTTAATATCAATAAGTTCAATATCTCCGCCATCTTTTTGAAGTTCTGGAGAAATTTGAGTTTCAATTACGTTGTTAACTTTCAAAATCCATTGTGTTGGTGTAAGTTTTTGAACTTCTTGTTTTTCTTTGTTGTAATAAGTGTCAATTATATCTTGAATTGCAGATTTACATTTTCCGCAAGCACCACCGGCTTTTGTATAATTTGTAACTTCTTCCACTGTTTTTAATCCGTTTTGCTTAATTGCATCCCAGATTACGTTTTCAGTGATTTGGAAACATGTACAAATCATTTTTTCTTGTTTTTCAGGAGGATTGTTTCCTAACAAATCATCCATATCAACATAGCCTTCTGCTTTGTAATTTTTAAGAGCATCTTCGAGTGCTTCATAACCCATTACAGAACAGTGCATTTTTTCTGGAGGTAAACCGCCTAGAGCATCTGCAATATCTTTGTTTGTAATTTTTCTAACTTCGTCAACAGTTTTGCCGATAATCATTTCTGTCAACATACTAGAACTTGCAACAGCAGAACCGCATCCGAAAGTTTGAAATTTGGCATCTGTAACTACGTTATCTTTTATTTTTAAATATATTTTTAATTGGTCTCCACAAGTTAAAGAGCCTGCTGTCCCTACAGCATCGGCATCATCTATAGTTCCAACGTTTCTAGGGTTTCTATAATGGTCCATAACTTTTTCTGAGTAATCCCACATATTATTTATCCTTTCTTGTCTGTATATTTATAACAATATTCTAACGCAAAAATGGCTAATCTAATCTTCTGTTAATAATTATTTAATTATTAAAATGTAACAAAATATTACAAAAAGGGTAAAAAAGGTTAAAGAATTGAAGAAAAAGAGCCGATAAATATAATAAGGA